>JAAGZR010000026.1 GCA_024206155.1 Aliivibrio sp. | reverse complement strand
TTCTAGTGCTTATGTCTACGAACTTTAAGCGCATGTGGCATAACACGAATACGACGCATGATCTCTGCTAAGTGCGTACGATCTTTAGCCGTTAATTCAACCGTAATTGTATATAAACGGCCATCTTTCTCTTCGGTACTAATACCTCGAATATTTGAGCCCGTACCTGCAATTACATTTGTTAAATCCGCTAATGCACCTTGGTGGTTTTGGATATCAATATCCAGAGCAGTAGCAAATTCTTGATCGAATTCAGCGGCCCACTCAACCCCCATGTATTTATCAAGTTCTTTTTGATAACCACGGACGTTTGCACACTCTTCCATATGAACCACAAGACCACGGCCAGGGCTCACATGAGCAATGATGTGATCGCCAGGAATTGGACGACAACACTTAGCGAAGGTCAGTAAAATACCATCAGCACCACGGATAGGTAATTTTTTACCAGTACTGGTTTCAATGTTTGATGAGTCTTGCTCTGTCAGTTCATCCGCATCACCAAGTAGACGACGAGCAACCACAATACTCATTAATTCACCAAGACCAATGGCTGCCAGTAAATCATCAGTGTTTGTCAGTTTAAGATCTGACAGAACATGGGTAATGTTCTCTTGTGAAATATCCTCAAGAGATACATTATGACCCAGCGCATGGTTAAGTAGACGGCGACCTAAAATCACTGAGTCTTCTTTACGCATGGTTTTCAATACTTGACGGATCTTAGTTCGTGCTTTTGAGGTCACTACATAGTTTAACCAAGCGGCGTTTGGACGCGCACCCGGAGCACTGATGATTTCAACCGTTTGACCGCTTTTCAGTGGTTTACTTAAAGGATAAGGCTGGCGGTTAACGCGTGAACCAACACAGCTATTACCGATGTCAGAGTGAACTGCGTAAGCGAAATCAACCGCAGTTGCGCCAACAGGCAGTTCAAAAATGCGACCTTTTGGCGTAAAGACGTAAATCTCATTCGGGAATAAATCCGATTTTACGTTTTCAATAAATTCAAATGAGCTACCTGCACTTTGTTGAAGTTCAAGTAAGCTTTGCATCCAGCGCTGAGCTCGGATTTGAGCGGTAGTGCTAGAATTATCGCCTTCCTTATATGACCAATGTGCCGCAACACCTTTGTTTGCCATCTGTTCCATATCTTCAGTACGGATCTGTACTTCAACAGGAACACCGTGAGGGCCAACCATGGAGGTGTGGAGCGATTGGTAACCATTGGCTTTTGGTACCGCAATGTAGTCTTTAATGCGACCAGGACGAGGCTTATAAATACTATGAACCTGGCCTAATGCCCGGTAACAGGTGTCGACATTGTCAGTAATAACACGGAACGCATAAATATCCATAATGGTATGGAAACGCTGTTCTTTATTTTTCATTTTATGATAGATAGAGAACAGGTTTTTCTCACGACCAACAACACGAGCTTTAATGCCAGCTTCAGCAATGCGACCTTCAATTTCTGAGTGAATTTTTTGGATCATTTCCTTACGGTTGCCACGAGCTGACTTCACCACTTCTTTCAATACGCGATAGCGATTTGGGTAAAGGGCTTCAAAACCTAACTCTTCAAGCTCAGTTTTAATGTTGTGGATACCAAGGCGATGCGCCAAAGGAGAGAAAATTTCTAAGGTTTCACGAGCAATTCGACGACGTTTATCAGGGCGTAATGCACCTAATGTACGCATATTGTGGGTACGGTCAGCAAGTTTGATCAAAATAACGCGGATGTCTTGCACCATCGCCATGACCATTTTTCGGAAGTTTTCAGCCTGCGCTTCTTTTTTATCACGGAACTTGAGTTTGTCCAGCTTAGAAACGCCATCCACTAATTCAGCAACGGTATCGCCAAATTGTTCTGCTAGCTCTTCCTTGCTAACTTCAGTGTCTTCAATAACATCGTGAAGCAGTGCAGCCATTAGCGTTTTATGGTCGAGTCGCATTTCTGCAAGAATACGAGCCACCGCTACTGGGTGAATGATGTAAGGTTCGCCGCTTGAGCGAGTTTGCCCTTCATGGGCTTCTTTTGCTACCAGGTAAGATCGACGAAGAGCCTCAATATGAGGCTCTGGCAGGTAATCTTTGGCAACATCTTTCAGGCTATCGAATAAATCCAAATTTCGCCCCGTCAGGTTTGCTGTAATCTATAAGAGGTTATAGAGATTAACGATTGTGTGTGATTGAGCTTACTGCGGCTAATTCAGCGGCATCTTGCTCTTGTTGCTCTTGACGTTCACGAGCATCAAGTAATTCTTTAGTGATCAGGCCTTCTTCAATTTCACGAAGAGCGATAACAGTCGTTTTATCGTTCTCTTCAGGCACTAGCGCATCTTTACCACCAGTTTGCATTTGACGTGCGCGACGAGATGAAACTAAAACAAGGTCGAAACGGTTGCCGATTTTTTCAACTGCGTCTTGAACGGTTACACGTGCCATGAGGACTCCAATTTATTAACAAAAATAGTTATATGTTAGAAAGTATACAAGTAACTAGTATAAGTTTCTAGCTAGGGTTGCGAGATACTAATAGAAATACCAAGAAATTAGTCAGCTAATAGTGCGTCTAACATGCCTTTGTATTTCATAGTTTGTTTGTCTTGCTTTAAGCGTTCTGCACGGATAATGGCGCGGAAGTCCATTTGTGCAGTATCAAAGTCATCATTAATAATCACATAATCGTATTCATCATAGTGAGATATTTCTGACTTTGCTTCGCTCATGCGCTTAGCAATAACAGCGTCGCTGTCTTGACCACGTGCATTTAGGCGTCGTTCAAGTTCTCCATTTGATGGAGGTAAAATGAACACACTTTTTGCTAAAGGCATTTGTTCACGGATTTGACGAGCGCCTTGCCAGTCAATATCCAAGAATACATCAATGCCTTTATCAAGAGTTTCTTCGATCCATACACGAGAGGTTCCGTAATAATTACCAAACACTTCCGCGTATTCTAGGAATTCATCCTTTTGAATCAGTTCTTCAAAATGCTCTTTCTGCATAAAATGGTAATGAACACCATCTGTTTCTCCTGGGCGCATACCACGAGTAGTATGAGATACAGAGACTTTCATAGCATAAGTTGGGTTGCTTTCTAACAGTGCCGAGATCAAACTCGACTTACCAGCACCACTTGGCGCTGACACAATATAAAGTGTACCTTTACTCATGATAGATTCTCTTGGGAGTTATGGCATTTCTCTTTACGCTACACTTTAAAAGGTAAAATAAAGATGGATGCGAAGCATAGAAAATTGGGTGGCGAACAATAGCACAATCAAGAATTAATTTGAATGAAATAAATACGCTAATTGAAATAATAATTTTGTGTTAACTTGGCTTAGCACTATCATTAGAGCGTAACCAATTAATTATCATATTTATTATAGCAATAACGGTGGATAACTCCTTATGCCTTCTCATTTACCTAAATCATTTAGTAAGCCTTTCTTAAAAGTATTTCATCTTTTAGAAGCGGTCTTACTGGTTGCAATAACACTCTCTACTTTATTTGCCATGATAAATGAGTTTGTTCATGTGTTTTCGGTAAGACAGATCCAGTTAACTGATATCTTATTAATGTTTATTTATCTTGAAGTGCTCGCTATGGTGCAGCAATTTGTAATGAACGGTAAGATCCCTGTACGTTATCCTATCTACATTGCGATAATGGCAATTGCTCGTTACATTACGCTTGGAATGAAGGAGTTAGATGCCGTATTGATTGTATGGTTAGCACTCGCCGC
>JAAGZR010000293.1 GCA_024206155.1 Aliivibrio sp. | reverse complement strand
TTTGAAGAGCTTGCTCGTAAACAAGAGAAACTAGAAAAGGCCAGTCAACGTATATTAGCGCGTCATCAAGCTCAAGATAGTATGCCAGAAGATGAAGTCGAACATGACTTAAAACAAAAAAATAAACTTGATAAAAGTGCCGAGAAAATAGCTGAGTTCCTCAAGCACAATGAGGAAAAGCTAGGCAGTAAAGGCAAGCCAGTGAAAAGTAATATCACTGACCCAGACAGCGCGAAAATGACGACATCTAAAGGCACTATACAAGGTTACAATGGTATCGCTATCAATGACGACAAGCACCAGATCATTTTGCAAGCGCAAACATGGGGCTCTGTGGGAGAGCAGCAAACCTTAAAACCTGCCATAGAGCAATTAGAAAAACAATTGGGTGAATTGAATACTCCCTATGCTTTACAAAATGCTAAGTTCACAGCAGACAGTGGTTTTCATAGTGAGGAGAACCTTGCGTATATGGCGACAACGGGACTTGATGCTTACATGGCCGATACTCAGTTTAGAAGTCGCAACCCCTTATTCAAAACCAGTGAAACGTATCACAGTGAAAAAGAAAAGCGACGATTAAAGCGCAGTAAAGGCAGACCAAGGCTATTTACCTCAGCCGATTTTCACTTTGATAAAAACAAACAACAATGTCGCTGCCCTGCAGGTAATGAAATGTGGTGTAGTGGTGATAAAATAAAAAGTGGCGAGCGAATATACACTCGATTTTCAGGTTATTTGAAAAACTGTAAACAGTGCCCCCTGCAAAAGCAATGTATGCGTAAAACACCGAATAAAACAGGACGGCAAGTGCAATTTTTACATGATAGCCAACAGAATATACTTTCTTATACCGATAAGATGCGCATTAAAATAGACAGCTCGATAGGGCGAAGACAATACAGTAAAAGGTTAGGCGCAATAGAGCCCGTTTTTGGCAATATCACGGTAAATAAAGGCATGAATAAATTCACCTTGCGTGGACAAGAAAAAGTAAACGCGCAATGGCAACTGTATTGTTTAGTACATAACATTGAAAAGCTAAGAAATAGCCTACATTAAGGGATAACCCCTATTTTTATCCTTCTAAAATCCCTTTCAAGACCCAAAATACCCAACTAAGCATCCCTCCAAAATTTACTGTTCAACAGCGACAAAATAAATTTTTCCAAAAACGTGAACGTTTTTGATTGTTAAAATAAAACAATCCAGATAGAGTATTTTGATTCAAAAATATCAATAAAAAATGAGTAATTCTACAGGCTCGTTAAATTTGCCGAGCAAGCTCGGAGAATCACAATCAGCTCTTGTTG
>JAAGZR010000292.1 GCA_024206155.1 Aliivibrio sp. | reverse complement strand
TATTAAATCATGACATCTTCTGAATATTTAGAACTGATGAGGTTGATGATTGCCTTGAATGTTTCCGAAGCGAGACTTTGTGAAATATATTGTCCGAGTTTTTGGTAGTCTGGGGGCTAGACAAAGACCTGATTCCCTCGGCTTATAGATTAACTTTCTATGCTTTGGGCCGTGATGTGGATGATCATAGGTGATTGATTTAGAGGCCAATTATCAGTTGCGCTTGCCGCGTATTGTTGGTGATTTGAACTGAGGTCTATAGAAAGCTAGGCATCGAATATATCTCAATGAATACTTTGATTTAAACCCATTTGCTTTAATAGGTTGCTTTGAAGGGTTCCCTTTCCCTTCCTAGAAAAGCCAGCATCATTGAAAAAAAATCGTGCCATCTAAGATTTTATTAGAGGGGGAGATGTATTCACCGCCCATTGAAGACTAATAAATGCCGCCTGCCCTATAATCATATTCTTCTTCCTTAAGAGTTGAAGAACTACATGTAGATTGAGAATAGTGAATCAGATTTTTATAGCCAGGTGGTACTAATCCTGGACATAGATTTCCAACTTCAATGGCCTGAGGGCAAAAATATACGCCTTTCCAGCGATTAATGAATCTCCCTTTGATTTCGTCTGAGAATTGAAAGCCACTTTCTGCAGCAAATTCTATGATCTGTTGTGGATTTAAGGATGCGAGCCGAGCACAAAATTGCCCGTCACTACGCGCTCGATCAATAAATGCATGTAATTGAGACTTAGACATAGCACGATGATCTCTTTCGGATTTATACACTGCATCAAATCAAAATTGCGGCAAAAGCATACTTACTGCGGATAATATTGAGTACAATGAAGGAATGGTAAATGTGTTTTTGCAGTTTTATGATTTTTGCAAGACAGCTTTCTTTGATTTGCTGTAAATATTTATCACGTTTCGGTTGTTCGCGCAGGCTATGCGTCTGCCTGGCAAGGTAAAAGCTCTGTCATCTTAAAATGTCATAGAACATCACGATTTTTCAAGTATAAGCCAGGTGAGATTATAATATTCATTCAATAAAGTTTAGAACAAGTACACCACGCTAAGACCGTAATCAGATGAAGGCAAGGAAGGCAAAAGAATATGTTTTCAGCAACTTGCTCGGAATGGAAACATATTGCAAGAATCATTATAATGATTATTATTCCACTTCGAATTTTTCTTGCAATATTACTCAGTTAAGTAAAGGTGAATTGCAAACGAGCTCAATCTGCGCGCCAATTAATAACGTACACCTTGAAATATTTAAGTCAAACCAAACATTGCTGTACGAAGAAGAGTCAAATCAGAATTCGATAGCATTCTGTTGGATAAATAATCAAGGCAAAAAACCTGGTAGTAATACTATTATCAGTGGTCATAAGATGAGGGAATTAAGCATAGCGGGATTTAATCGGTTAAATAAAACTGGTGGGAATACTTGGGATATTGTTGGGGCAAACACTCTCCTGTGTTGCATGAGCCTGAAGTGGAAAATAATGAAAGAAAAAATAAATCAGATGAATGCCTATAATGCATACGCGAGGATTGAAGAATGCATTGGTATTGACTCAAGGAGTGCTGCTAGTATTCAGCTTAAAAGGCTATTTGATAAGCATTTTTCGAAGGGAATGACATCTGCGGATGAATTTTATGATTTAGCTATAGCAACCCTAGAGGATCCTTGCGAACAGCAGAATGCCATAACAGAGAGATCTGAATCAACTGAGCTAATAGAGGATCTTGTTAAGCTGTTACATGAAGATAGAGAAGGCTTACCACCCTTGACGATAGGGGAAATCACACAATATTTAAACTCCGAGAAAGAATCTGTGGGTCAAGTATGTAGATCTACCTTTAACATGAATATTCTTGATCTCATTAAAAGTATCCGCCTTGAACAGGTGAAGAAGTCATATCTAAATCCACATGTTCCTGCTGGATTGAAGCAATTTACTAAAAAGCATAATGCTTTATATTATGGCTTCAAAAATTGGAATTCTTTTCAACTTCTTTATTTTAAGACGTTTCAAGAGAGCCCTGAAGAAACAATTGATAAGGCAAGCAAGATGAGTGTTCTCGTCTCTGACTTGCGTAGAGGGAGTCGAGCATGAAACTACAACTTGCTTATACAGATCCATTGCAATTGTCTGAGACTCTTCAGGCCTATGGTCAAGTTACGAGAATTACTCAACTTGAAAGCGGTGAAGGTAGTTATTCTATGTCACATAAAAAATGCTCTAGCATGGCTATAGCAGAGATTTGTGCATCAAAACCACTCTTATACGAGGGATGGGGTACAGGTTGGTCAGTAGATTTTAATTGGATTACTCCAACGCGGAAATCAAATTATCCTTTTGGATATTGTGAAGGTTATGATATGAGGTTGAATAGTCTAGGAGGTCTGAAGACTTTTCATTCGAATTCAGGTGACTCATGGGGAAAATATTCAGAATCATGCTCTTCAACTGCTTGTATGTTAGATAGGACAATTCTTCTGGAGAATCTTCGAGATTGCAATGCAAATCACGCCATTGATAATCTAAGTCAATCTAGTGGATTAGATATAGATCATGAAGCTTTTGCTCAATTGCGAAGACTCACCAAAAGGGAACTTGTTAAGGGGATTTCGGATCCATCTAAATACTATGATTTAATGACTATATGCCTTGAAGAAGGAAGTAAGAGGGGCTATAAAAAGAAACAGGTAAAGAATCAGCGATTACTTGGTGAGATCGTTAATCTTTCTCATGATCTTGATAAGATGAGCTCACCATTGTCATTATCAGATGTTTGTAAGCTCTTAAACTCTGGTCAAGCGTCTCTCTATCGAGTTTGCCAAGATTACTTTGGAATGGGAATTATAGAAATGATGACCCAAGTAAGACTGGAGGAAGCCAGAAGAGCGATGATTTATCAGTCTACGACTTCAAGTTGTGACAATAATACTATTCGTGAAATAGCTATTCGCTATGGTTTTAAACATCAAGGTAGATTTTCGAGAAGATACTTTACTAGCTTTGGAGAGTTGCCAAGCCAGACGCTTAGGCGCACAAAGCTTG
>JAAGZR010000291.1 GCA_024206155.1 Aliivibrio sp. | reverse complement strand
TTGATTGCATCAACCATCTGTTGTTCAATGAGTCGCATGTGCTCTCCCTTGATTTGTATGAATACAATATAGCACCTCCTCAAGGAATAGTCAACCCCTTATTACATCAATCTCAGTTAACTCATCAGTTGCTACGATTCAATCAGATATACTTATAACGACGATTAACGCACGTTAATGACGCTAACACGTAACGAGTTAGTGTTATTTAAGGAAGGCTGGACAGATGTTTTGAGAATCATTATCATTATCAATATTTAATACTGATACGAATTCGTATCGTAACACATAGATCGTGTAATCCTGTCGCTAACTAACACTAACCCGCTCGCACTTCGTGCTCGCTCCCCGCACGATTCACCCGGTACAATATTATTTTACATGGGCAATCAGGCAGGCGGAGTGAGCGTAGCGAGCGGAGCAAATAATGTTAGATAGGTGGTGTAATTATGCAGGTTAAATGATACTTTTTTATATTACAACATGTTACAACCAGTAAAAAAAGTGGCACACCATCAGTATTGCTAATGTTACAACCAGTAAAAAAAGTGGCACAACACCCCCTATATGGGGGATTTTTGTGTGAATGTGGCTGTTAACTAGTGCTGAGACATTTTTGTCATTTTTTTAAGAGCTTGAAGCCGTTGAATAGCTTGATCTAAGTACTCATTTGTTGTATCTATTCGACCTAATTCAATTTCATCTATAATGTTATTAAGACGGTCAGATGCTTTTAGGTTAACCATACGGTCATCAAGTGGGTTACCGTTAATATGACAAGCATCTTCATACGGTTTTAATTCTCTACCAAGTTTAGCAGATAAAACAATTCTAGCAAGTGCTTTAGTCCATGCACGACCATTAACAAAAAGTCTTATTTTATATCTAAGTTTTCTGTTATCTTTATAACCAGGTTTACGTACTTTACCCGATTTATTATAGACGATACCTTGTGTATCAACAGTGTACCCAGGAAAACCAGGTATAGTATACGTTTCTATCATTTCAAAGGCCACATTGCTTGTGATACGTAAGGAAATTGTTCAATAAGTAACTGTTTAACCCCGTTAGCGATAGTTTGGTGTTCAAGTTGGGTACCGTTAGCGCATCTTAGCGCAGTATAATGCAACCAAGACCGTAAAGTACCATTCATATAGAGTTTAGTAGGTGTAGAGAGTGGAAGGACATCACGAGCACATTCTTTAGCGACACCAGCGACTAACATTTCGTTATAGAGGGCAAGGGATTGATCAAATAGGTCTTGAGTACGTATTTGGAACTCTTGTTGAGTATATTCATTAAGATCATCAATACTATTTTGTCTATTTGTTGTATCTTGGCGTCTAAAGTTAGGGAGTGATGGAGTATTAACGACTTGAGCGTAACGTTGAGAGAATTCTTGAAAACTAAAAGACCTATGTCTTAAGATTTGACTAGCAACACTTCGGGTTGTGTCTATTTGTACACACATATTAACCATTTCAAAGGGGGACCAATGATTATGTTTAATAAGGTACTTAATTAATTTAATACAATCAGGATTATCTTGGTTAGCGGGGTTAGATACTCTAGCCATATAAGCTATTAATTGTTCAGCATCAGGTGTTACATGAACAAGTTCTACGTTATGCATACAGTAGTATAAGTTGTGGTGGGATTAATGTTTGTGTTGGGATGTTTAATAAGTTCTCACGGGATTCATCATAAGTTAAAGTTTATGTTTTAAATTAATATTTAAATATAATATTAAAAGGAGGTGTTTTTAAAGAATGAAGAAGAGGGAATGTTTGTCTTTGGATCCTCCTCACGCTTCATTAAGAAAAAGGAGGAATGAGAGCTTGTCTCGAATTCCTCCCAATCGGGGAGTCGGGTCCACCCTTCCCTTCCCCCCTATACATCCGCCCATAAAAAATTAGATATTTATACCCAGGTAGGGACTGAGTTTTTAGAGTTACCTTTAGCTTGTTGTCTTTGTTGTAAATTCATACCCAATACAAGATGATTAGCAGAGGCTTGAGGATCATCAAAGAACTCTTCAAGCATTGAATTCCATTCATTACGTTTACGATCTTTAATAGCTTCTAGGGCAGAGATACCCATAGCATCTGTAAAGTATTGAACACCTTGAGCAAGACAATCAATTCTATCGTCGTGACGGATTGCACCTTTTTCACGACACATACGACTCATTTGATAGAATAACATATAAAGGAGTCGTTCTTCTGGTGGGCTATCGGGGTTGGACTTAAAGTCCCACTCAATAACATTACGATCAACGATAAGACGATGCTGATTGAGAATAGGCTCCAAACTATCAATGATTCGGTCTTCTTTTCTGACATTAGCACGTACCTCTTCAATATCTATACCTTGTTTAGTTTGTACCATATGTTTTTTAAACAATTCAGATACAATACCATCACCAAAGTTAGTTTCAATAAGTAATTTAGTTACACCATATTTTTTACAACCTTTTAAAATATCAAGTAATGTTCTATCGGAGTACCCATCTTTGTAAGCACGCATGTCGTGCACGTACAAGAAACCATTACGTTGTGAGATATAAGCTGCTGCCGTTTCATCCGAACCACGACCCGACGGATCAACTGAGCAGATTGTTTCTTGGTAAGAATCCCATGTTCCTTGTAACTGCATTGGAGAGTAGAAATAGTCTCCAGGGAGTCCAACAGTGGGGAGGTCTTTGATAACGTTTTGGGGATCGGAGCACCAAACGATTGATTCGGGAGCAGTAGTGGGGTTAACGCTAGTGACGATAAGGTCAGAGCATTTAAGAGGAAACTTTTCAGCATCGGATAAACTCGTATCTAACATAAACTGCAACATAAAGTTGCTACGACCCATTGACGCTTCACGTTCAATCAGGTCTTCATTATCAAACCTATCATCTGTTACTTGCCAAGGTTCAGCACCACCGTCTATATCTTCAACCAGTTGAGGCGCTAACAGGCCTTCGTATTGTGTTACCTTCCTAGGATACCTAGCAGGCCAAACAAAGGGCTTGTAGGCTCTCTCAGCTAGCTTACGATAGACGGTGAAGGTTGTCTGTGGTGTACCTAAGAACATAATACGACTATCATTCTTTGGAGTAAGGATAGATTCAGCTTCAGTACATAATTGTAATAGTTTTTCCCTCATAAATTCCGTCATACTGTTACCTGGTACTTCAATATCGTCCAGGATCATCAGGTCAGCACGACTACCGGTAAGCTGACCAGTAATACCCACTGATTTAACAGAAGGGGCTTGGTGAGGGGAACAAGCCACATCAAATGAGATACGACTCCAACGGGAGTCATCAGATTTAGGGCGCAAATGAGCCAACCAGGGTGTTTCAATGATTAATTTTTGTAGGAAGATTGACATGTTATCTGCTCGTTCTTTAGAAGCAGATATAATCATTATTTTCTTTTCGGAGTTATTAAATAAAGTCCAAAGAACAAAAGCACCAGTAATCCAGCTCTTACCAACTCCCCTAAATGCTTGGATTTGTAAACGCTTTGGACCGTGTTGAAGGTAATCAGCAATTGCATATTGAGCACGTGTAGGGTTTGGTAGGTCTAGTTCACGCCATAATGCTTGTAGGAATAGCTTGAAATCGTCTCTAAGGAGGTCTAAAGTGTTCATAGGTAGAATCTAGCGTGTAGGGGGGGGGGTTAAGGAAAGCTTCTAGGGGCCAGGAAAGTGCTTTGAGGCATAATTAATTCACATACTCCATAATTAGTTTTTCACGGAGTCTATTAACTCCAAATTTATTTCTCATCCATGAGATAACGGGTGTACTTCCTTTATCCTGATTACATCTGGTACAGGCGCATACAACATTTGTTGCGACATCTTCTCCGCCACGAGCGCGAGGATGAACATGATCGATAGATAA
>JAAGZR010000290.1 GCA_024206155.1 Aliivibrio sp. | reverse complement strand
TCCACACACCTTTTTTATCAAAATGCGCTTCAAGTCCAGCTAATGCCGCTTTTGGTAAATAAGGCAATGGTGCACAGTTACCCGAAATATAAAGGCTTAATATAGTCTCTAATTCTTGGTACGCTTTTTCTTTCTCAATAGCTTCAAAATGATAAATCGCATCTGTACCAAATAGGTGAGTAAATTGCTGCTGGCCCGTAGCACACAGACATAAGTGATCAATCCAGGTTGCTAAAACTTCATGTGAACGAATTTTACCGCCACGATAACGCAGCATCCCTGCCTGATAACGCTGTTTTAACCAACCTTGCAGTTCCATTTCACCATGAGGGAAGGTAAAGCGTAAACGCACTTCTTGATCGTCTAATGGTAACGTCGTTAATGGTTGAATATGAGTAACCAAATCTTTTACCGTGTTTACTTCTTTGTCTGCGGCTATTTCACCAAAGCTACCAATCGGTAATTTACCTTGGGCTTTTTGCTGCTGATAAAAATCACGAGAGATTTGAGATACATGGTTAGGATCATCATAGGCCAATAAGTCCTCCAGTAGATCCGATTTCATACTATAGCCAGTACGACCATCGATGGTAAACGGCTCATCATCATCAACTCGACTCTCTACCGTTTCAAAAAATACTTTCAATCCACGGTTAAAGAAATAAGCGACAGGTAAACGCCAAAAACGTTGCAGTTCAGTAAGCTCTAGCTCTTTTGTTTCTGGTGCATACACTAATGGTGCAGTCTGAAACTCTGGTGCCGCTGTCCCTTCTAATTTAGCCGTTGGTAACCACTCACTTGCATAGCTGGTGTTATCACCAATAAAACTTTGTTGGCTATACGGGACTAATGGGTGAACAATGGTTAATTGCTTAACTAAACGCTTTGCTGATTCTTCAGGGTTTAATGATTCATCGCCCTCTAGACAGTAACCTTGTTGGCAATATTCAAGTAACTCACTGACCAACACTGACGGCGCTTTTTCTGTGTTATCGCGAATTGAGCGTCCAATATAACTTAAATAGAAGGCTTTATTTGCCGATTGCAGCGCCTCTAAGAATAGATATCTATCATCATCTCGACGTGAACGGTCACCCGGTTTCATGCGCTTTTGCATTAAATCAAAACCTTCAACTGGCATGGTTCGAGGGTAAGAACCATCCGTCATCCCAAGCAAACATACCACATTAAATGGAATAGAACGCATTGGCATTAAGGTACAGAAATTAACTTGTCCGGCTAAGAATCGTTGACTCGCTTTACCGCCTGATAAGTTATTTTTCAGATAATTATTAATAATTGGCGCTGAGATTGGCGCTTCAAACCCAGCATCTTCTAAATTTTCTTCCAGTTTTTGCAGTTGATCTCGAATGCTTTTAACGACCAATTCACCTTCTAATTCGACATCTAAAAAATCATCCATTAATTGGTTGATGGTGGTTCGCCATGTCGTAATTGTATGCGGTTGGCCTAGGATGATCTGATAAGTCAAAAGCTGATCAATAAACTGCGCTAAGTTACCGGCAATTTCCGCATTCATGCCCTGCACTTGTTCGTAACTCGCCATGCCTTCGAATAGCCCAGCACCTTGCTCCATCGCATAACCAAGCAACATGCGTTGAATACCAAATAACCAAGAGTTTTGATTGTGTTCAGGAAGATCAAACTGTGTAGATGTGCTGTTATCTAACCCCCAACGAATACCGGTTTCTTCAGCCCAGCGTTT
>JAAGZR010000289.1 GCA_024206155.1 Aliivibrio sp. | reverse complement strand
TTTATAACCGTACCAGAGCATTGCCGTGATAACACCTAACAAGCCACCATGGAAAGACATACCGCCCGTCCACACCTCAAATAAATACAGTGGGTTCTCTAAGAAATAGCCAAAGTTATAAAATAGGACATAACCAACACGCCCACCAATGACTAGCCCTAAAAAGCCTGCAAACAGAAGATCACTCACTTGATCACGAGTCCAACCGCTGTTTGGTTTATCAGCACGTTTGTTAGCAAGCCATAAGGCAAACATGAAACCGAATAAATACATCAAGCCGTACCAACGTACTGCTAATGGCCCTATTTCAATCAAAACTGGATCGATGTGTGGGAAGTTCAAATACCCCTGATTCATGACTACTCTCTTATCCTAAGAACATTTTACTGCCAATAAATACTAGAAATACGGCAAAGATTTTTTTTAATGTTGGTGTTGGTAAATGTGACGCTAATTTAGCCCCAACTCTAGTGGTTAAAATGGAGGTAAAACTAATGCCACACAATGCGGGTAAATAAACGTAACCTAAACTCATTGGCGGTAAGTTTTCCACATTTACACCATGTATGACAAACCCTATCATGCCTGCAATAGCGATTAATGTGCCACATAGTGAAGAGCTGCCAATGGCCTTTCTCATTTCAACACCATGAAAACTTAAATAAGGTACCGTTAGTGATCCACCACCAATGCCAGCTAAGCTAGACACGATACCAATAACACCACCGGATGTCGCAACTTTAAGCGGTGATGGCATTATTCTTGTCGCCGTAAATTTAAGCGCTAACAGCATCTGCACAGCTAATAAAAGCACAATAACACCAAACACTTTCGGTAAATAATGTGCTGGTATTAATTCGGTAAGGTAACTGCCAATAAAACCGCCTAGAATAACCCCTGGCGCTAAACTTTTAATAAGCCCCATTTCGACATTGCCTAAACGTAAATGGTTCCATGCTGATGAGCTTGAGGTGAATATAATGGTCGCTAGTGAGGTCCCTAATGCCATTTGCATTGCAATAGTAGCATCAATCCCTGCTTGGGGAAGTAACCATAACAATGCAGGAACAACAAGTAATCCACCACCGATGCCTAATAAGCCAGCCATTACTCCAACAATACTGCCTAATGCAAGATAGAGTGCAAAAATAGGCAAAAAATCCACTGACATTTATTTACCTGCTCGAATAAATCCTGAAAGATTCTTCTCTTTAAAAAACGTCATCATATCGGCTAAAATTTGCTCTGCATCATCATGTTGTAAAAGTTTGGCTATTAGCGTTTCTATTTCTGATAGCCCTACCTGTCTAATAATATACTTAACTTTTGCTACATTAGAGGTATTCATACTTAAACTGTTGTAACCCAGGCCCATCAACAATAAACATCCAATGGAATCACCCGCTAATTCTCCACAGACACTCACGGGTAATCTACACTGATTTGCCGTATCGATAATCTGTTTTAATGCTAACAACACCGCTGGATGATAAGACTCATACACATGAGAAACTCGTGAGTTATTTCTATCTACTGCTAATAAATACTGAGTTAAGTCATTAGTACCAACAGAAATGAAATCGACAAGTCCAGCCACTCTGGGTAATAGATACAGCATTGAGGGTACTTCAACCATCATACCAATGCGTGGTTTTGAGAAGCTCCCATCAGACTCTCCAAGCACCTCTTCATAAGCCTGATTAATCAACACCCGTGCTTGTTTTAATTCTGGTATCCCTGAAATCATTGGCAACATAATCGATAAATTTTCATTGCCAATATTAGCTCTAACCATGGCTTTTAACTGCAGTAAAAAAATATCAGGATGATCTAAAGTGAACCTAATGCCACGCCAGCCTAAAAATGGATTATCTTCTTCTATTGGTAAATAAGGTAATGGCTTATCCCCTCCAATATCCAAAGTTCTCATGATGACTGGTTTTTGAGGATAAGTTTCTAAAATTGCCTTATATTGCAAATATTGCTCTTCTTCAGAAGGAAATCGTTGATGCAATAAAAAGGGTATTTCGGTGCGATATAGCCCTACACCATCAACCCCTTGGTTAACAGCAATGCTCGAGTCTGCGCTTAATCCGGCATTAAGATGGATCTTCATCAAATGCCCATCTAGCGTTAATGTTGGTTTATCTAGATCTTGTGTTATTAACTCAGAGAGTGCGATCTCTTCGTTTTGTAATTCGATATATTCTTGAGTTAGCGCTTCTGTCGGCTTGATATAAAGCAAGCCACTGTAACCATCAACAATGGCTAATGATTTATGATAATGCGCAGGATTAAACTCTACGCCCATAATCGCCGGAATGCCTAAAGCTCGAGATAAAATAGCAGCGTGAGAGTTAGCTGCCCCCTCGAGAGAGATAACCCCTCTTAACTTATCTTTTGGGATACTCGCAAGCATTGAAGCTGTTAATTGGTTTGTCACCAAAATAACAGGGTGAGACAGTTCAATATCTAGGTTATCTTCATAGTTTAAAAAGTAGAGTAAACGCTGTCCTAGCTCTCTAACGTCATTTGCTCTCTCACTTAAATAAGAGTCACTCATTCTCTCAAAACGGCCAGCATAAGACTCAATAACTTGGCGCAATGCCCACTCAGCAGAGTCCCCTTTATCGATCTGTTTTTTCAGATCCGCTTTCAGCATTGGATCATTTAATAAGTGAGTAAAGAGATCAAAAATTGCTAATGTTTCGTTGTTCAGCTCTTGCTCAAAACGTTTTTTCGAACGTCTAAAATCCTTTAGAGCCAACTCAACCGCCGTACCTAAACGATCTTTTTCCAGCTCAATATCAAGACAAGAACTTGGTAAAATTGCTTCTATTTTAGGTTGTGCATCATCAAACCATAAAGGGGCAATACCTACGCCATTAGACGCAGATATCCCTTTAAATTGTTTCTGTTGTATTACTGAAGTTTGTAGATGAGCAGACCAACTTTCGTGTGCTTTCGCGTGCGCTAATACCACTGCAAGTTGAGCAGAAAGCGTAACAAGAAAGGATTCTTCCACTTCTGTAAATTGGCGTTTCTCTTTCTGTTGAACAACTAAAACGCCTAAATTTTGTCGACGATAGATGATCGGCGTCGCCAAAAAAGAGTTAAATTTATATTCAGCAATACTTGGAATGTATTTATACGAGGAGTGTACTGAGGCATTAGCGAGGTTTAATGGCTCGCAGCTACGGGCCACCAGGCCTACAAGCCCTTCATCAATACCAAGTGAAACGGTATTTGGCTTGGCTTTTAACCCTTCGGTAGCCATCAATTCTAAGCGCAGATTATCATTACTCATTAAATAAACTGAGCAACACTCTGTTTGCATCGAATGGCGGGTATTCTTCACTAATAACGCTAAAGCATCATCGAGCGATTCTGCTTTAGCGACGTGATCAACTATATCCCTGAGTTGAGTAAGCATAAGAGGCAATCCTTAAGGTTATAAGGTATCGACCGCTTAACCTTTTTTACCTTTCCTTTTAAATTTTCGTTCCTTAAACGGCATAGCAATTACCGCGAACTCTTTGAGGGCTCGACGATAAACATCTCGCTTAAATGAAACCACTTGTCTAACTGGGTACCAATAACTTACCCATCGCCAACCATCAAATTCTGGCGTGCGATCACTTTGCATATTCACCTTGGATTCGTCACATTCCAAGCGTAGCAAAAACCACTTCTGTTTTTGCCCAATACAGACAGGTTTTGAATCCCATCTAACTAAACGCTTCGGTAATTTATATCGTAACCAATGGCGGCTACTTGCTAAAATACGTACATCATTTTTTGTCAGACCAACTTCTTCATACAATTCTCGGTACATTGCTTGCTCTGGTGTCTCACCATCATCAATGCCACCTTGTGGAAATTGCCAAGAATGTTGTCCGTATCGTTTCGCCCAGAATACTTGACCATGGCTATTGCATATCACTATCCCGACGTTCGGGCGGAAACCATCGCCATCTATCACTGGATGACCTCATCTTAAACTTATATTGCCTATGATTTTTTCACAGATCGTCTCTTTGAGCAAATAGGATCACGCTTTCTTATCACGTTTTACTAAAATAACCTCTTTTATTGAATAACTTTTAATCACAAGATAACTTATCAACATTACAATGAGAGCTGCCCCACATTTATTCACCTTTTCTGTGTATAACTTTGTGAAGAAGATAAAAAAAAATCAAATTTAGCAATAAAAACCAATTTATCAATAGAGTGAAGGTAATAATGAAAAACCAATAAATTTCATAATAAACATAAAGTTAAATAAAAGATCTTTAATTGGATCTTTTTTATTTAACTCTGGTTGAATAACATTAACACAGATCGGTTAAAGATCGAGCAACTTGATGGTTACCCACAATTACAAGCTCTATAATGTGCTATCCCTTAGAAAGTCAATAACTTATTAAGAAGCTAAGCACTGTACATAGATCCATAAAAACAAATATAGAGCAAAAAATAATCTTAAATGTGGATAACTTAATAAGATCCAACCAAGAGTGCTAAATAGAAAAAATTATATGGTAATCTTATCTTTCTATCGCCATTAAAGAGCCACTATGAAGCAACCACCACCAAACAGTATTAATGAACTATTAACCAGAGCTGAAAACATTGCAGGCTATACACTCTCTGAACTTGCTGAACAAGCAGGAATATCGGTTCCTGAAAATTTAAAGCGGAATAAGGGTTGGGTTGGACAGTTATTAGAATGGCATTTAGGCGCTTCTGCAGGCAGCAAACCATTGCCTGACTTCATTGATCTTGGTATTGAACTCAAAACAATTCCGATCAGTTATAGCGGAAAACCTCTTGAAACCACTTTTGTCTCTGTTGCACCTCTAACTGGTGTACATAGTCTAAAATGGGAGGAATCCCATGTTCGCCATAAGTTAGCTCATGTTCTGTGGATCCCGGTTGAAGGAGAGCGAGAGATCCCTGTCGGTGATCGACATGTTGGCTACCCTGTATTGTGGAAACCTTCTACAGCAGAAGAGCATCAATTAAAGCAAGATTGGGAAGAGTTAATGGACTTAATTGTCTTAGGAAAAGTTGAATCTATCACAGCAAAACATGGCGAAGTTTTACAGCTTAGACCTAAAGCGGCAAACAGCCGATCCCTTACTGAAGCTTATGGGGAGAATGGAAACCCAATTAAAACGCTACCGAGAGGGTTTTATTTAAAAACTCATTTTACTCATGCGATCTTAAAATCATTCTTTAATTAAAAAAGGCCTTATCTCTGATTAAGATAATACCATTCTGGATAAGTCTTTGTTCAGATAATTGCGTAGGAAAAATCGATTTTAACAAGCAAAAATGAACAAAAACTTATGTAGATTGGTATAAGACCCTTTTATTAACTTTGCTTTTATTAGCTGTAGCTTCTTGGCTCTGAAATCAAGTTATGTTTATTCAATAAACGATACATGGTAGCACGCGACACCCCTAGCTCTTTCGCAGCAGATGACACCTGACCATCATGAGACTCTAATACCATCAAGAGAGCATCACGCTCTGAATTTTCACGAATAACACGTAAGCTTCGTTTTGTATCACTGCGCTGTGGAAGATCTAAATGCTCAAGATCTATCGTCATGCTATCTGCAAGTAATACAGCACGTTTAACTTGGTTAACTAATTCACGAACATTGCCCGGCCATTGGTAATGCAGCATAGTTCGCATTGCCTCTTCTGAGAAAGTACGTGCTTGTGTATTGTATTCTCTGGCATAGCGCTGAAGAAAATGATCCGCTAAGATCGAAATATCTGAACTTCTCTCTTTTAAAGAAGGGACATGAATGCGAAGCACATTCAGACGATAATATAACTCTTCTTTAAAGTTACCTTCTTCTATCGCTTTTTCAAGATCAATATGGCTTGCAACAATCACTCTCACATCAAGATCAATAAAGCCCTGAGTCGTTTCTATATTACCTTCTTGTAAAAAGCGTAATAAATGTTGCTGTTGAGCCGCTGGTAAATCATTAATATCATTTAAGAACAAAGTGCCACCGCTGGCTTGGAACAACTTAGACTCTTGGTAATCGGATAAATCCAGCCCAAATAGCTCTTGTTCTATTTTTGAATCAGACAATGAACCACAGTTTAATGAAATAAATGGCCCTTTATTACGACCAGAAGAATCATGCACTGCTTTTGCTACCGCATCCTTACCTACACCACTTTCACCAGAGATAAGAATAGAAACATCTGTTGGTGCTACTCGACGAATTTGATCTCGTAGACGCTTAACTGCCGGCGCTTCACCTAAAATGCCTAAATCCGATTTTTGACCCATATTTGGCCAAACTTTACGTTCTAATTTTAGCATTCCTAATTGGTGGCCAATCGTACTTAGCAATTGAGCATCAGGAATTGGTGCGGTAAAGAAATCAATACAGAAATTCACAATAAATTGGCAAATAGTATCTGAGCTTAGCTGTGATTCACGAATAAATGCCATCCAACGCACTTGCTTATTATTATTTACTAACGTTGCAATACCATTAAGGCTGAAATCATCTTGGCTTAGATCAACAATACCGATACATGGCCCAATTTCATCAAACAATGCTTGCGCAGCACGAAGGTCATAACAGCGATGACAACGCCAGCCAACTTGTTCTAATACTGCTAACCAGGGTTCGTAGCTTCCACCAACAACCACTAACGAACCTGGAACAGAATCCATACGAAACTGAGTACCCATAGCCTTACCTCTAAATTCTTTATTTAACCAACTAAACTTTCTTCTAAAGGCAACTATACAGGTTTTAAGACCCCCCAGAGTCTCACAAATGAGATGCTAATCATCTTTTTAACAAAAATACATAAAATAACAAATAAAAAATAAAAAATAGTTAACACACTGGAAAGAAATATGACTCATCGATGAGATGCGTTTAATTTTATAATATAAAGGAAGATGTTTTTATTACTTTTATAACCATTGTTCTGCTTTAAAGAGAAATGTAAAAGTTAGGTCAATTGATAAGGAAGTGTGCTTGTATTCTAATATTTTCCTTTTTATAAAAAAAAGAGCAGCTTTAAAAGCTACTCTTTAATTTATCACTTTATTTTAAATTATGCTTGAGGACGCATAGAAGGGAATAAAATAACATCACGAATTGTGTGAGTGTTAGTGAATAGCATCACTAAACGATCAATACCTATACCTTGACCTGCTGTTGGCGGTAAACCGTGCTCAAGTGCTGTAATATAATCAGCATCATAGAACATTGCTTCATCATCACCAGACTCTTTTGCGTTAACTTGCGCTTTAAAACGCTCGTCTTGGTCTTGAGCATCATTAAGCTCAGAGAAACCATTTGCTACTTCACGGCCACCAATAAAGAACTCAAAACGGTCTGTAATGAAATCATTGTTGTCGTTACGACGTGCTAATGGTGAGATATCCGCTGGGTATTCAGTGATGAACGTAGGTTGCATTAACTTAGGTTCAGCTGTTTCACCAAAGATTTCTTCAAGAAGCTGACCACATGTCCAGAAGCTTTCAACGTCAACATGCACTGATTTCGCGATAGAAACCATTAAGTCACGATCTTGAACGCCTTCGTACGTTAGCGCTTGAATCTCAGCATGCTCTGGGTTGTATAGTTTAATCGCATCTAGCATGCTCATACGTGCGTATTTTCCACCAAAATCAACGGTATACTCACCGTAAGGCATTTTATCACTGCCTAGAACAGAGATAGCTACTTGAGATAGCATTGCTTCTGTTAGGTCCATTAGATCGTTGTAATCAGCATACGCCATGTAGAATTCCATCATTGTGAATTCTGGGTTATGACGTGGAGATAGGCCTTCGTTACGGAAGTTACGGTTAATTTCGAACACACGCTCAAAACCACCAACAACTAGACGTTTTAGGTAAAGCTCAGGGGCGATACGTAGGTACATATCAACATCAAGTGCATTATGGTGTGTTACGAATGGACGTGCAGAAGCGCCACCAGGGATAACGTGCATCATTGGCGTTTCAACTTCCATGAAGCCTTTATCAACCATGAAGTTACGAATTGCAGAAACCACTTTAGAGCGGATAACAAATGCAGTACGTGAATCATCATTTACGATAAGGTCAACATAACGCTGACGGTAACGCATTTCTTGGTCAGTTAAACCGTGGAATTTTTCAGGTAATGGGCGCAGTGCTTTAGTTAGCAATACGTACTCTTCCATGTTCACGTAAAGATCGCCTTTACCTGATTTATGTAGAGCACCTTTAACACCGATGATGTCACCGATATCTAGACCTTGGTATTTGTCTTTAAGCTCTTTTTGCACATCTTTCGATGCATAAGCTTGGATCTTACCAGACACTTCTTGGATCAATAAGAAAGGACCACGCTTAGCCATGATACGGCCTGCGATAGCAACGATATGGTTTAATTCTTCTAGCTCTTCTTTGGTCTTTTCACCAAACTCAGCTTGAAGGTCACTCGCAAGACTATCACGACGGAAGTCATTCGGGTGGCCATTCGCCTTACATGCTTGACGGATATGGTCTAATTTACCACGACGTTCTGCAATCAGTTTGTTTTCATCTAGTTGTACTTGGTCAGTCATAATGAACCCTTTCTTATAATCCAGATTTTAAGCTGGCTTCGATAAATTTATCTAAATCACCGTCTAATACGGCTTGCGTATTACGATTTTCAATGCCGGTACGCAAATCTTTAATGCGCGAATCATCTAATACGTATGAGCGAATCTGACTGCCCCACCCGATATCGGATTTAGAATCTTCGTTTACTTGTTTCTCTGCGTTTTGTTTCTGAAGCTCAAGTTCAAACAGTTTTGCTTTTAACTGCTTCATTGCTTGTGCTTTGTTTTTATGCTGAGAACGATCATTTTGACATTGCACTACTGTATTTGTCGGAACGTGAGTAATACGTACCGCAGATTCAGTAGTGTTTACGTGTTGACCACCCGCGCCAGAAGCTCGGTATACATCAATACGTAAATCAGCAGGGTTAATATCTACTTCAATGTTGTCATCTATCTCAGGATAGATAAACGCTGAGGCAAATGAGGTATGTCGACGACCACTTGAATCAAATGGTGATTTACGAACTAAACGGTGTACGCCAGTTTCTGTACGTAACCAACCATAAGCGTATTCACCAGAAATGCGCACTGTTGCACCTTTTAGGCCTGCTACATCACCATCAGAAACTTCGATTATTTCCGTTTTAAATCCTTTGGCTTCCGCCCAACGCAAGTACATACGTAACATCATTGATGTCCAATCTTGCGCTTCTGTGCCGCCAGAACCTGACTGTAAATCAATATAACAATCAGATGCATCATGTGCGCCAGAGAACATACGACGAAATTCTAACGCCGCTAGTTTTTCTTCTAAGTCAGCAAGCTCTGGTTCAATTTCATCAAACGTCTCTTGATCTTGTTCTTCTACTGCTAACTCAAGTAAGCCTTCAACGTCTTCGCCGCCTTGGTCTAATTGGTCAATAGTTTCTACAATCGCTTCTAAAGAAGCACGTTCTTTACCTAATGCTTGTGCGCGCTCAGGTTCATTCCATACTTCTGGTTGTTCTAGCTCTGCATTGACTTCTTCTAGACGCTCTTTCTTAGCATCATAGTCAAAGGTACCCCCTCAGGATATTTGTGCGATCAGACACATCCTGGAGACGGTTTTTAATAGGATTAATTTCGAACATGGTGTTTTATCATCGCCGAATAAAAAATAACCGAGAGATTTTAACCAAAAGTGTGATAGAAATCGAGGTATTTCACCCTCTGAAAGCAAGAACAATAAGGATTGAGAAAATGGTGTAAATTTAATCACACCAATTTTCTTTTTATTTAACCTCTAGCCGGAATACGCGCCTTTCTATTTTCATACAAAGCAAAAATGCAACATATTAATAGGTATCACTTAACGTAATGTTTAGTGTTAGTTAACCTTTTTGCTTTATGGTGCAATGAAATTACATTGGTTCTATGTATTCAACCATTAATTGTAATGTTTGATTACCTCGAAATTCATTAATATCTAAACGATAAGCCAGTTTTACTTTTTGAACAGAGGCATCAGGCCAGCGACGAACATCAATATTAAAGGCAATAGCATCAACCATTTTATTGGTTGGAAAATCTTTATGCAGTGGTTCCAACATCAACTTAAGGTGTTTTTCCCCCACCAAGCGTTGGTTTAATACTTTAAACTCACCATCAAAAATAGGCTCAGGGAAAGCTTGTCCCCATGGACCGCCCGCTCGAATGATCTCTGCAGTACCTAAAGTAAATTCTTCCGGTGTTAGTTCGCCATCTGACAGTACGACTCCAGTTAACGTCTCTTCCTCTACTGATTCACGCACTACATCATCAAAGGCTTGACTGAACTTCTTATAATCCAGTTCTTTAATGGTTAATCCTGCAGCCATCGCATGACCACCAAATTTTAAGATCAACCCCGGATTTCGAGTATCTATTAAATCCAGCGCATCACGCATATGAAAGCCTGAGATAGAACGGCACGACCCTTTAATAAAGCCATCACCGCCATCAGCAAAGGCGATCACTGGACGGTGATATTTTTCTTTAATGCGAGAAGCGAGAATTCCAATAACACCTTGATGCCAATCGCGTTGAAATAAAACCAAACCAAACGGCAGTTCACTCTGTGCGCCAAATTCTAATCGCTCACAAATGGCCATGGCTTCGTCTTTCATCCCTTGCTCAATCTCTTTGCGAGTTTGATTTAAGGCATCCAGCTCTGAAGCCATACGACGAGCTGCATGAATGTTATTCGACATCAGCAATTCAACGCCAAATGACATATCATCCAAACGCCCTGCTGCATTAATTCTTGGCCCAAGCGCAAAACCAAAATCTGAAGCAACAATTCGAGAAGGGACTTTATTTGCTACTTCGATTAACGCTTGTATGCCCGGACGACACTTACCCGCACGAATACGCTGTATGCCTTGATGCACTAAAATACGGTTATTTTCATCCAACGCGACCAAATCAGCAACAGTACCAAGTGCAACTAAGTCCAATAAATCAGCAAGGTTAGGAATAGGGATATTTTGAGTTTCAAACCAGTTGTTTTCACGCAAACGAGCTCGAATCGCTAACATCAAGTAGAAAGCAACACCAACACCGGCTAATGATTTTGATGGAAAGGCACAGGCTTCTAAATTTGGATTTACAATCGCATCTGCTATTGGCAAATGTGTTCCGGGTAAATGGTGATCAGTCACCACCACTTCCATTCCATATTCTTTGGCTTTTAATACCCCGTCGATGGATGAAACACCATTATCCACCGTCATAATGATTTCTGCGCCCATCTCTTTGGCCTGATTCACCACATCAGGGCTTAATCCATAGCCATCTTCAAAACGATTCGGTACTAAATAATCGACATTACTGCTGCCCATCATTCGAAATGCCATCACAGATAATGCAGAACTTGTTGCGCCATCTGCATCAAAGTCACCAACAACGATAATACGAGTTTGTTTTGCGATCGCTTCAACTAAGATATCAACGGCTTTAGTAATGCCATGCATTGATTGAAATGAGAGCAAGGATTTAGCACCACGCTCTAACTGATCATTTGATGTAATACCACGAGCCGCATAAATCCGTTGTAAGATTGAAGGAATTGAACTCGGAAGTGCTGGAATTTCTGGAATAAGACGACGTTTCACTTCAATCATGATAATGGCCCAAAGTTAGGTTTATAAAGATAAAAAAATCCCCGCACCATACTTAAGTTAAATAAGTATTGCGGGGATTTAAATTCAATTACGTAAGAATTATTTTTCTAAGTCTTTCAAAAGCTCATGTGCTGGCTTGTAACCAGGTACAAGATCACCATTAGGCAGTACAATTGCAGGTGTACCATTTACACCCATTTTACGACCTAATAAATACTGTTCTTTGATGATGCTCTTACACTGAGCCGTTGCTGGCTTTTCACCATTAATTGCACGCTGTGATTTTGCGTCTTCCATCGCTTGTAGTTTGTCATCAGCACACCAAATTTGTGCCATTTTATCTGCAACAGAACCCTGGTAACCTTGACGAGGGTAAGCTAAGTAACGAACAGTAATACCTGCATCGTTATAGTCTTTCATCTCTTTATGAAGTTTTGTGCAGTAACCACAAGTGATATCTGTAAATACAGTGATAACGTGTTTCTCATCCTTAGCAGGGAACACAATCATGTTCTCACTTTGGCTATCAACCAATTTTGCAAAACGAGCCGCTAATAAATCTTTCATATTGCCATTTTCATCAAACTCAAAAATACGACCTTGAATGAAATGCCTACCATCATCTGATACATAAAAAATACCAAATGGTGTTTCTACTTGTTTAAAACCATCAACTTCAGAATCGTGAATGGCTTCTACAGGTAAACCCAATCCAGTTAAACGTTGAGTAATCGCTTGCTCTGAATTAGATTGAGAGACTTCTACAGAAGGTGCTACCACTTTCTCTTTTGCTTGTTCATCAGAACATGCTGTAAAAGAAATTACACTCAATAGAGCAATACACATCGCGCTAGTACGGCGAATAAATGACATAAAAGTACCTATAAAAAAAGTAAAAATAGAAAGTTTAAATTTTAGAGTAGTAAACTAACAAGAAGTTCCCTTTTCACTATGAACGAGGGTGATGCTCTTGATGGATCTGTTTTAAACGTTCCGTTGCTACGTGAGTATATATTTGTGTTGTCGAAAGATCACTATGTCCTAGTAACATTTGTACGACACGTAGGTCTGCACCATAGTTTAATAGATGTGTCGCAAACGCATGGCGCAAGACGTGTGGCGATAATTTATCCGTATCAATACCGGCAATCACAGCATAATGCTTAATACGATGCCAAAAGGTTTGCCTTGTCATCTGTCTTGCTCTTTTACTTGGAAAAACCACATCTGAACTTTTTTCACCAAGTAATACTGGACGTCCTTGGTCTAAAAACGTTTGAATCCAATCTACAGCATTTTCACCCATCGGCACTAAACGCTCTTTGTCACCCTTACCAGTAACACGGACTACACCTTGACGAAGACTCAAGTTTTCCATGGTTAAACTGACTAATTCCGTCACACGCAAACCGGTTGCATAAAGCAGTTCTAACATCGCACGATCACGAAGTTCTAGTGGGTCATCGACATTAGGCGCTTCTAATAAATCGTTTACTTGATCCTCACTCAAATCTTTAGGTAATCGTTGCGGTAGTTTAGGGCTCATTAATAGTGCCGTTGGGTCATCACCACGAATTTTCTCTCGATGTAAATATTGGAAAAAACGACGCAAAGCCGACAGCATTCTCGCTCGTGATGTTTGTTTATATTCTTTATCTACCAAGTACGCTTGATATTCATTTAATCCCATTGCTGAAATAGAGGCACACTTATAATGATTATCTTCTAGCCATTGCAGTAATTTCACCAAATCATTTCGATACGAAGCCAACGTATTCTCAGATAAACCACGCTCCATCCACATGGTATCTAAAAAACGCTCAATTAAAGCCATATCATTGTTCATTGTCATCACCATTTACTGAAAACCAAAAAATACTGGTTAGAATTACAGTATTAAACAATTATCACGGCTTTCATTGCAAGTTTAATTTTAAGAATCATTTGCGGTACACTAGGCTTTCTTCCTCATTAATATGGTAGTTAAAATGAAAATTGGTCTGTTTTACGGCTCTTCCACTTGTTACACCGAAATGACTTCTGAAAAAATCAGATCGATCATGGGTGAAGAACTGGTTGATATCTACAATATTAAAGAAACGCCAGTAGCCACAATGAACGATTACGATCTGCTATTGCTTGGGATATCAACATGGGATTTTGGTGAAATTCAAGAAGACTGGTTAGCTGTATGGGAAGAGTTAGATGGCCTTTCTCTAGAAGGTAAAACTATTGCTCTATTTGGCCTTGGTGATCAAGAAGGCTATGGCGAATGGTTCTTAGATGCGATGGGGTTATTGCACGATGAATTAAAAGCCACTGATGCTAAGTTTATCGGTTATTGGAAGAACGAAGGCTATCAGTTTGATGCATCAAAAGCGTTGACTGAAGATGAATCTCACTTTGTTGGTTTGGCATTAGATGAAGACAGCCAATATGATAAGAGTGATGAGCGTATTGAGCAGTGGTGTGAGCAGGTGTTAGTGGAATATCACGATTCACTGTAAAACTAGAAACGATACGCTTCGCTAACTAGAACGCTTCGCTCCTATAAAAGAAAAGAGCGAGTAAACTTAAACAGTTACACTCGCTCTTATAGTCTCTAGTCTCTAGTCTCTAGTCTCTAGTCTCTAGTCTCTAGTCTCTAG
>JAAGZR010000288.1 GCA_024206155.1 Aliivibrio sp. | reverse complement strand
GTTTATTTTTTAGGTGCAGAAGTGCCAAAAGAATATCAAACTTCAATCAGTATGCTTGTTGTTGCTGGCTTACTGGTGGGTATTGGTACTCGTTTAGGTAATGGTTGCACAAGTGGCCATGGTATTTGCGGTATTGGGCGTTTATCTGTTCGCTCAATGGTCGCCACTGTGGTCTTCATGTTTGTTGCTGCGATAACTGTGTTTGTTCGATTGCATGTACTTTACTAAGGGATGGTTATGAATAATATATTGTTTCGTCTAGTTTCTCTTATCTCTGGTCTTCTATTTGGTTTAGGTATGGCAATATCTGGCATGGCTGATCCTGCAAAAGTAATTGGCTTTTTAGATGTTGCTGGTCACTGGGACCCAAGCTTGATGTTTGTAATGGGAGGGGCGCTTTTGGTGTTTATGCCTGCGTACTTTTTATTGATTAAATCAAAAGCAAAACCACTCAATGCTGAAGAATTTTGTTTATTTACCAGCAAAAAAATTGATGCTAAATTACTATCGGGTGCAGCCATCTTTGGTCTAGGTTGGGGGATTGCTGGAGTTTGTCCTGGGCCTGCGGTATCGAGTTTAGGCCTTGGAAATGGTGATGTTGTTATATTCATTTTTGCCATGATGTTAGGGTTAGGAAGTACTCACTTTATTCTTAATAGAAATACATAACACCAAACCGTCCTCAAGGAGGAGCTAATCTCAGCATTAGCTCCTTTGCATTTATTTAAGTACGGATAACCTATTATTTACACATAGAAATAGCGTTCTTCTTCTTTATCACTGCTGTATTCGACTAATTCCCATTCAAAGTGTGCTTTATCATAAAAATATAGGCGTCTGCCATGCTTCTCTCGCATGATCTCTCCATTCTGCTCATACCCTAAAGCCAGTAATTTCTGCTGTATTTTATCTAAATCTTCAACGATTAAGCCAATATGGTTAATCCCTATATTTTGATACGGAGAGCGCGTGTCTTTTGAACTACTCATCTCTTGTGGTTCTTGTAGTGCAAAATAACAATTAGCATTCCCTATATGAGCCCAACGATGAGCACCATCAGGCGTTTTATCTGCCTTGATTCGAAAATCAGGCGATGCGTTTAAAAGAAAAGCGGTAGCGGCATCAATATTAGGTACAGTGATATTAGCGTGTTCAAATTGTGTCATAGATGACTCCTTGTCATTGGCCTATCTTGTTAATGTCCGTTTACTTTAAAACCTCAACTTAACATTAGGTCAACCGTTTATTTTTTGTTTTCTTCTTAAGGTATGCGGAGATCCATTTCTCTTAGTTGATGGATATATTAATAATTTTTTGGCTTTTATTTATCCTTATTATTTTAAATGTATAAAAAATGATGAGTTGAGATTTCCTAATCTATTTATATCCTATTTATGTTGTATTCATATTGGGTGAATTTTATTCATCCTAATAACCGAACTGTTAATCGATTAGATAAAAAAAGTAGTGAATCATACAAAGTTTGGCTCTATAGGGTGGTATTTTTTGTTATTTAAATCATGACTTTATTATTGACGGGTGTTTTTTTACTGTTGTTCTTTGCTTGGATCCTAAGATTGCATTTTTGAAAGGGAAATCTCATATAAAAGAGAGTTAGGTTTATCTATAATCAATTTTTCATTTTGTATAGACGTAAATATCACGCTAAAGATTATTATTTTTGAGGCGTTTATTTCACTCGTTTTATATGATATTTAATCAAATATGAGTATCTTATGGTAGGGATCTGTTTTCAAATTAATGACTGGACACTAGTTGTTGAAGAAAATAAGTTGTATCGCCAAGATAGGGAAGTCTCAGTCGAACCTCGTTTAGTCAACTTATTACAGTTTTTAGCCCAGCATTCCGGGGAAGTATTTTGTCGTGATGAGCTGATTAAGCACGTCTGGAATGGCGCATTTGTCACTGACCAGGTCGTAACGCAATCAGTATTTGAGCTACGAAAAATATTACGCGATGGTCGATTAGACAATACTCGCTATTTAGTCACTGTGCCTAAACGAGGGTATAAACTGGTTGCTGAAACTCATCAGGTTCGTCTTGAAGATACCCCATATTGGAAGCCGTGTGATGGCGCAAAATTACCGTTAGAGAACGTAGTGTCATCAGATGGTGATTCGCAAGACATACATCAACACCAAGAAACAGAATTGCAGAATGTATTGCCTTTTCCCGCTGCGCCACTGACTCGTTCTGTAACGGCAATTTCAGATCACGTAAATAGTGAAAAGAAAAAACAAGGCGAAAGCTTTAATAGCTTACATCGTTGGAAGCTACTTGCGTTTGATGCATTTCTAATTCTTGTATTAATAGTCGTTATTTTTTCTGTGACCTATCAACAAACATCAACACATATTACCAAAGCTATTGATACTGATTTAATTGAATTTACCTTTCGTACTAGTCGAAATGATAATAATGAAACAGAGTCTCTCGCTGATGGAATAAGCCAAAAATTAATGGCTGATTTAGCAAGCATTGGTAATTATCGTGTTCAACTAAACAAAACAACTTTTACCACTGGAATATTGCCTGGGAAAGCGGTGAATGTTCGTGTTGAGGAGCAGCAAAATAAAACGTATTTGGATGTAGAGTATCGCAGTAATACGTCAAATCGAGTCTTGTTTAGTCGCCAATATTTAATGACTAATGCGAATCTTGAGTATGTATTACGTCAGTCTTCTTTGGATCTAATGAGGGCTCTGAATGTACCGATAGCAGATGCGGAGATGGATAGGCTTATGCTTGGCTTACCAAAAGAGCGCGGTCTACTTGAAATGCTTATTCGAGCGAATCATTCTATTAATCAGTCTGATCCCGCAGAGTTTGAACAAGGGATTGCTTTATTAGAGAAAATTTCGTTAGCTGAGCCAAATAATGATTATATACTTTCAGAGTTATATATTGCTTATAATGCTTTCTCTGCGTTAAATCCTGAATTGGATCTCGATGACAATACCAATAAGATCGAAAAGTTAAGTCATGACCTAGCATTACGTTATTCGACGTTAAATGAAGAGGTATTGCCTTCTCGTATCTATGAAGCGCTAGCAATGATAGCAATTAAGCAAGATAACAAAGAAGTTGCAGCTGAATATTTAACCTTGGCATTTAAGCATAGAGAGTCCGCGTTCTCATACATACTAGAAGGGAAGTTAGCAGAGTTGAATGGAAATTTAGATAAAGCAGGAGATGCTTACAGCAGAGCTTTCTTTATGGATACGTCTCTTGAAACGTATATGTTAAGTGAAAATCTTGCGTTCTATAGTGACTTAGAGACCGTCGCTTATTTTATGTATCGAGCGGTTAATCCAAGTGAAGTTCGTTTACTGGGATAATTGGTATAAATAAGAAAAAGCCCATCAAACTTATGCTCGACGGGCTTTTTTTTATGAAAGTAGGTTATCTAAAGTAGATTATGCTTTCTTTTTCTTTGGATGCCATGCACCGTCTAGATCATCAAGTTCAGGGAACTTAGTTCTATCAAACTCAGGCGTTTTACCTGCTTTAAGTTGAACTTCGTAGTCTTTGATAACCTTGATTGCTAGCTTAGACAATAAAACTAAAGCAACAATGTTGATTAGTGCCATCATACCCATAGAAGCATCAGCTAGGTTCCAAACTACTGGTAGTGAAGCTACTGAGCCGAACATAACCATTGCTAGCACACACAGACGGAAGCCAAATAAGCCCTTCTTAGAGTTACCGTTCAAGAACATTACGTTTGTTTCAGCATAGCTATAGTTTGCAATGATAGAAGTGAAACAGAACAGAAGAATCGCTAGTGCCATAAAGTAGCTTGTCCAGCCGCCTAACTGGTTAGTTAGTGCTTGCTGAAGAAGGCTGATACCCGTAGCAGCATCTGGCTGATCCATTACGCCAGAAAGCATAATCATCGCAGCAGAAGCAGTACAGATAATTAACGTATCAACAAAAACACCTAGCATTTGCACAAAACCTTGTGATGCAGGGTGGTTAGGGTTTGGTGTTGCACTTGCGGCGATGTTAGCTGCAGAGCCCATACCCGCTTCGTTAGAGAATAGACCACGAGCGATACCTGATTGCATCGCTTGAGCGATAGTGTAAGCAACACCACCTGCCGCGGCTTCTTGCCAGCCGAATGCACTCTTAACGATTAGGGATAGAACCGCAGGGATCTCAGTGATGTTCATGATCACGATGATTAATGCTATTGCAAGGTAACCAACCGCCATTACAGGAACGATTTTCGATGATGCGCTAGCAACACGACGTAAACCACCCATGATAAAGAAACCTGAAACCGCAACAATTACCACTCCCATGATAGTTTTATCAAAACCAAATGAGTGATTCAGAGCATCAGTAATTGTGTTTGCTTGAACCGCGTTGAACACTAAACCAAAAGCGATGATTAAGAAGATAGAGAAAAGTGTTCCCATCCAGCGTTGACCAAGGCCTTTTTCCATGTAGTAAGCAGGGCCGCCGCGGTATTGACCGTCAACGTCTTTCACTTTGTATACTTGAGCCAGTGTCGATTCAATGAATGCTGTCGCCATACCAAATAGAGCGATAACCCACATCCAGAAGATAGCACCAGGGCCGCCAACGGTTAAAGCGACTGCCACACCTGCCATGTTACCCGTTCCCACGCGAGCTGCCATAGAGGTGCAAAATACTTGATAAGAGCTGATTCCGCTGTCGATCTCTTGACCGCTGCGTAAGATTTTAACTGAGTGACCAAGCTGGCGTAGTTGAATAAAACCAAGACGTACCGTGAAGTAGATGCCTACTCCAACAAGAAGATAAACGAGGACTTGTCCCCAAAGAAGGCCATTGATAGTGCCAATGACAGACATTAACGCCTCGTTCATTGACTCAATTAGCGTTGAATCTGTGTTTGTCATGAAATTTCCTTATTATTAATCGTTAATTTATTTTTCCTAAACAATGGATAACGAAGCGCCAACCTTTAAGAAATATAAGTAACTTTGTTATAAAGTTGTATAAAATATCGTTTACTAAGGATTTGCGGCGATTAATATAGTTCAGTCGACTTTAGCTAGTCAATCATAATGAAACAATATGCCATCCCTTTTCTACGTATGGCGATAAATATTTACAAATTTTTTCATTGAAATTTTCTCACTCAATTTACCATGCAAAAAAACTGGTCTTTAGTTGGTTAGTATTTTTATAACGAAGAGATAAAGATCATAAATAAACCCTTATTCTTATCAATATTAGAGGTTTATATTTTTTGTTTTTTTTAATTAAACCTAAAGTTAAAACTTTAACCAATTGAAAGTAATAGTAATTTAATTTTGGCTATCTTCGCTTATCAGTTTTCTTCTTTATTTTTTTATCATTATTTTATTGATAATTTTATCCTTATTTTTTTTCGATTCATTGGGCGTAATCTTCATCTCAACATTCGAGCGGGATGTTGTGTATTTACCCCAACAGAGTTTGCATTCTCCGTCTAAATAACATCTCGCCCTCTTAAATAAAATTTCGCATCACGGGCTAAATAATAGAGCCCATTCGATAATCCCTGGAGATGTTATGGAATCGAATACAAAAAAAATTGGCTTAATTGCCTGTACGGGTGTTGTTGCCGGCAACATGATGGGGAGTGGTATTGCACTATTACCTTCTTCATTAGCGGCAGTTGGCTCAGTATCCATCTTTAGTTGGATTATCTGTTTAGTGGGTGCATTAAGTTTGGCGTTTGTTTTTGCCCGCTTAGCAACGAAAAACCCTCAAGAAGGTGGCCCAATTGCTTATGCAGGTGAAGTCTCTCCTGTATTTGGTTTCCAAACCGGTGTCCTTTACTACCACGCAAACTGGATTGGTAACTTAGCCATCGCTATTACTGGCGTTTCTTACCTATCTGTTTTCTTCCCTGCTTTGAATGACCCTATCCCTGCCGCTGCCGCGACGATTGCATCAGTATGGTTATTTACCCTAGTTAACTTACTAGGTGGTAGTTGGGTAAGCCGTCTTTGTACTTTAGGTTTAGGTCTTATCCTTATTCCTGTTGTGGGTACTGCCGTTGTTGGTTGGGGTCACTTTGATCCTGCTCTATACAACCAAAACTGGAATGTATCTTCAGGCACAAGTAGCCACGCTATTATCAGTGCTGTGCTTATCTGTCTATGGTCTTTTGTTGGTGTTGAATCAGCAGCGGTATCATCTGGTATGGTAAAAAATCCAAAACGCACCGTTCCTCTAGCAACAATGTTAGGTACAGCGATTGCGGGTGTGATTTATATCCTATCAACTCAAGTAATCAGTGGCATGTTCCCGGCAGCAGAAGTGGCAGCATCAGGTGCGCCATTTGCGCTAGCAACCACTGAGATTTTCGGTAGTTGGTCAGCACCATTTGTTGCAGCATTCACAGCGTTAGCGTGTTTCACCTCTCTAGGTTCTTGGATGATGCTTGTAGGTGAGGCGGGTAAACGTGCCGCTCACGATGGTAACTTCCCTAAAATCTACGGTGAAACAGATAAAAACGGTGTTGCTAAAAAAGGCTTAGTCTTAGCATCACTTAAAATGACAGCACTAATGATTGTGTTAACTGTGTTCAGTTCTCAATCAGCCCACACTGCGGATTTATTCAATCAGTTAACGACTGATGCCGTACTACTAACAATGCTTCCTTACTTCTACTCAAGTATTAACTTAATTCGATTCGAAGGTATGACAACACGCAGCGGCTTTACCATGTTCTTCTCTGGTATTGCTTGTGTATTCTGCATGATTGCACTGGCTGGTGCAGAGGGTGCAACACTAACTGCAACCTTTATCGTGTCACTTGTCATCCTTATGTTCTACGCAAAAAAAATGGGTCTGAAACAATCAGAGCAACATGTAAGCAGTGAAGCTGCTGCCCATTAATGTTACTTGATAGCGTAAACACTTAACGCTACCAACTTAATAATTTTACCCTCAGGCGCTCCACTACCTCACCATCAAAAAGATGGGGAGCGCCTTGTTTCGTCTTGGAGATATAAAATGAATATTTTTGCTATCCTAAATCACTCAGGTGTTTTCTTTAAAGAAGAGCCAGTTCGCGAATTGCATGCTTCTTTAGAAAAAGCAGGCTATAAAGTGGTTTACCCAGTAGATGCACAAGATCTATATAAAATAATTGAAATGAACCCACGTATTTGTGGTGTGTTATTCGATTGGGATAAGTACTCACTAGACCTATGTACTGAAATTAATACGTTGAATGAAAAATTGCCGCTATATGCATTTGCAAACCAACATTCAACATTAGATATTTCATTAACAGATTTACGTCTAAATCTACATTTCTTCGAATATGCCCTAGATATGGCTGATGATATCGCTCTGAAAATTAATCAAGCGACAGAAGAGTACAAAGACCAAATCATGCCTCCGTTTACTAAGGCACTATTTAAATACGTAGAAGAGGGTAAATATACCTTCTGTACTCCAGGTCACATGGGCGGTACGGCTTTTCAAAAAAGCCCTGCGGGCAGCATCTTCTATGATTTCTACGGTCCAAACGCATTTAAAGCGGATGTATCAATCTCAATGCCAGAGTTAGGTTCATTACTTGATCACTCTGGTCCTCATAAAGAAGCAGAAGAGTACATTGCCCGTACCTTTAATGCAGACAGCTCTTACATCGTAACTAACGGTACTTCTACATCAAACAAGATTGTAGGTATGTTCTCTGCACCAGCAGGCAGCACAGTACTTGTTGACCGTAACTGTCATAAATCTTTGACTCACATGATGATGATGAGTGATGTTACGCCTATCTATTTCCGCCCAACGCGTAACGCTTACGGTATTTTAGGTGGCATTCCACAAAGTGAATTCACTCGCGAAGTGATCGAGCAAAAAGTAGCCGCAACACCAAACGCAACAATGCCGGGTTATGCGGTTATTACTAACTCAACTTACGATGGCTTGCTATATAACACTCAGTACATTAAAGAAACGCTAGAAACTAAGTTCATTCACTTCGACAGTGCTTGGGTTCCTTACACTAACTTCAACAAAATTTATGAAGGTAAGTGCGGCATGAGTGGCGAAGCAATGCCAGGTAAAGTGTTCTATGAAACACAATCAACTCATAAATTATTGGCTGCATTCTCTCAAGCATCAATGATCCACGTAAAAGGTGAGTTTGATAAAGAATCATTTAACGAAGCGTTCATGATGCACACATCAACATCACCTCAATACGGTATTGTTGCATCAACTGAAACCGCTGCGGCAATGATGCGTGGTAATACAGGCAAGAAATTAATCCAAGACTCAATTGATCGTGCGATTCGTTTCCGTAAAGAGATCAAACGTTTACAAAGTGAAAGTGACAGCTGGTTCTTTGATGTATGGCAACCTGAAAACATCGATACAACGGAATGTTGGAAGCTAGATCCTAAAGATACATGGCACGGCTTCAAAGACATCGATGATGATCACATGTACCTTGATCCAATCAAAGTAACGCTATTAACTCCAGGAATGAACGAAAATAGCGAAATGAGCGAGACAGGTATTCCTGCATCAATCGTTGCTAAATACTTAGATGAACACGGTATCGTAGTAGAGAAAACAGGTCCATATAACCTATTGTTCTTATTCTCTATCGGTATTGATAAATCAAAAGCAATGCAATTACTGCGTGCATTAACTGACTTTAAGCGTGGCTTTGATCTAAACTTAACAGTGAAAAACTTCCTTCCTTCACTGTACAACGAAGATCCAAGTTTCTACGAAGGCATGCGAGTTCAAGAGCTGGCGCAAGGCATTCACGATTTAACTCGTCAATACCGTTTACCAGAGCTAATGTTCAAAGCGTTTGATGTATTACCTGAGCTTAAAGTAACCCCACACGCAGCATGGCAAGAAGAGCTACGAGGTAATGTGGAAGAAGTGAAACTGGAAGAAATGGTTAATCGTGTAAGTGCGAATATGATCCTTCCTTACCCACCAGGGGTTCCACTAGTACTTCCAGGTGAAATGGTAACGGCTGAGTCTCGTCCAGTACTTGATTTCTTAGAAATGCTATGTGCTATCGGCGCACATTACCCAGGCTTTGAAACGGATATTCACGGTGTATATGCTCAAAAAGATGGCAGTTACACAGTGAAAGTTCTAAAAGAAGATTAAGCCCTAGGGTTTTGAAGGAATATCGTTTATTTTAGGGCATGGAAGCCCTTACTCTATTTTAAATTATGGTGATGTTATGAAACGTATTCTTTCCATTCAGTCTCATGTGGTATTTGGTTGCGCAGGCAACAGTGCTGCGGTTTTTCCAATGCGAAGAATGGGAATGGAAGTATGGCCTATTAATACGGTCCAGTTTTCAAATCACACACAATATCAACAAGGTTGGAAAGGCATCGCCATGCCTGCTGGCCACATTTCAGAATTGGTTGATGGTCTATCAGCGATTGAAGCAACTCATGTTTGTGATGCGGTGTTAAGTGGTTACTTAGGATCAGCAGCGCAAGGTCAAGAGATCATCACAGCGGTTCAGAAAATAAAACAAGACAATCCAAATGCAATTTACTTCTGTGATCCAGTAATGGGGCATCCTGAGAAAGGCTGCATTGTTGCACCAGAAGTGGAAGTGTTTTTTAAAGAATCTGCGTTAGCATCAGCAGATATTATTGCGCCTAACTTATTAGAGTTAGAAAGTTTAACCGGTATGACGATCAACACCTTAGAGCAAGTGATTGAAGCGAATAATCAACTGCTTAAAAAAGGCGTTAAGATGGTGGTGGTAAAACACTTGAGTCGTGCGGGTATTAAAAAAGATCGCTTTGAAATGCTATTAACCACCAAAGAAGGTAGCTACCACGTTTCTCGTCCTTTATATGACTTTGATGCTAAGCGTCAGCCTGTAGGGGCAGGGGATTTAATCAGTGGTGTAATGCTTGCCAACTTAATGGCGGGTTACTCTCCAATTGATGCGTTTGAACGTACTAATGCTGCGGTTGATTCGGTAATGCAAGAAACCTTCAATCGTGGAGCGTATGAACTGCAACTTATCGCATCACAAGAACATTTCAATACACCAGAGATCACAGTGAAAGCAGAAAAAGTCGCTTAGTGAAGTTCTAGTCACTACAGAACTAGAACTGAACAAAAGAGATTATCTAATATAATAGATAGAAAGTGCGCAGCCCGTTCGTAATTAGTATGAACGGGCTTTTTTATGTTTATTGCTGAGTAATTTCATTTAAGTATCGGAGGTGTTCTTTTTTCTTATTCTGTCATTTGATATTTAATTAAAGATAAGTTTTTTCCACGACATATTTCTGAATGTAAATGAAGGACCTATTTGCAATACCTCCTTACACACCGTAATGGTATCTTTTTCTGTTATTGGGTAAAGTCGGCCCGTCTTTGAATGCAGTTCTGCTGCTATCCATTAACCCATCTTGTTTATACAAGGAAGCACATCATGAACACCAGTAAACAGGAACCCCCAAGTTGGTGGTTTAACTCTTTTTCTACATGATGATCTGAGGGTGATATGTCTTCAGATCTGGAGACGTATTATGGAATTCGTACAACAAAAAACAGACACAGAACATATTAAAACGGCAGAAAGCATGCATAAAGGTTCTGGTGTTGAAGACATTAGTATCAGCATAAAAAATGCATCAATTGGCGTGCTTTATAAGAAACGCGTATTTTGGTTAGTGCTGCTTGTTTTTGGTAATATTTTTTCAGGGGCAGGTATCGCTTACTTTGAAGAAATTATTACCTCTTATGTCGCGTTGGTTTTTTTCTTACCTTTATTAATTGATAGCGGTGGTAATGCCGGATCTCAATCTGCAACCTTAATGGTTCGAGCGTTAGCTACCGGTGATGTAAAACCAAATGACTGGGGTAAAATGCTTGGAAGAGAAGTATTTGTCGCTCTAGGGCTTGGTTTGAGTATGGCTGCTGCCGTTTACCTTTTAGGCTTATATCGTGGTGGTTATGAGATTGCGATGGTCGTTGGTTTAAGTATGATAGCCATTGTATTAATAGGCAGCTTAATTGGCACTATACTTCCTTTTGGTTTACATAAACTCAATTTAGATCCCGCTTCTGCTAGTGCCCCAATGATAACCTCTATTGCCGATATTTCAGGGGTATTGATTTACTTTGCTATTGCCTCTGCGGTATTGGAGATAGGTTAGCCACTTTTATTTTAAAATATTCGCTCATTGATGAATGGATTAAAGACAGAAAAGCTCAATGTCATTTTTGATGTTGGGCTTTTTGCCTATATAAGGAGTTATCGATTACAATTAGGTATCAGCGAGTTATTTATTCTTTGCTTTTTCAGAAGCATCCCCTCATACATAAAGTCATTTAATGAATAAAAGTGAGTCAGCTTAGTAAAAGGGACATGATGATCTTCTTACTAATAAAAAGGCTTTATTATTAAGCTTAAGAGTCATAAAAAATGAATACAGACAATAAACGATTAATTTCTCAGCAAGTAATTGAAGATGCGTGTGAATGGCTAATAATGCACGGTGTGGCTTTTCGACAAGCAGATAATACAGCACGACACTGTCCATTTAGTATCGCTCCCATGAGTATTGAGTGCGAAGTGTACAATCATTTATTAGCAGTGACTCCATTGATAACTAAGCTTATTCATAATGTCTCTGAAGATCATGATTTTCTACAAACGTCATTAAGTAATATGGCAAAAGCCGATCCTTTCTTTGGTTTATTAATGGCACGACATCAACAATTGCATGGTGATGCAGGTAATAAACTAGTTGCTAAGCGTCAGTCATTATTAGTGATGCGAACTGATTTTATGGATGACCGTCAGCACGGCGCAAAAGTCATTGAATTTAATGGCATCGCAGCAGGGATGGGGCCGTTTGGTCAACGTGCTGCAGAGTTTCACTCATTTATGAAAAATCAATGGCCAGAAACGTACAATCAATGGATTGAAGACAGCTCAGCGGTACCAGCGGATAATCATGGTTTAGATCTATTGGCCTATGGTATTGCAACTGCTACGAAAGCGATTAAAACGGACTTTTCAGACCAAGGTAAACCCACGTTTTTGATGGTAGTTCAAAAGAACGAAGATAATGTCTATGACCAACATTTACTGGAAGTTGAATTGCAAAAGCAAGGAATACGCACCGTAAGACGCACCTTTGAGCAGTTAAGTACTCAACTCTCGAGCGGTGAGAATAAGCGCTTACTATTGGAAAATGTCGGTGCTATTGATGTTGTGTATTTAAGAGCGGGTTATCAATATGAAGATTATTTCGCACCGGAATTAAATGAGCCTGTGTGCTGCCATACATTAAGTCAAATTAGACTGTTTATCGAGCAGCATCATGTCGCCGTGAATGCCACTATCAGTCAGCAATTAGCGACCAGTAAAACAATGCAAATGCTATTAACCATGATGCCTGAAAGTGAATATGCACGGTGGGGTCTAAGCCTTGAAGAGGCAAAATTGGTGAAGAGTGTTTTGGCTGAGATGAAACCCATTAATGTTGAAACGATTAAATGGTTTGAAACAGAAGCGATTCAAAATGAGTGGGTATTAAAAAACCAAGGAGAAGGTGGTGGTCATTGTATCTTTGGTCAGGATATAGCGAAAAAATTAAATCACTTAGCACCAGAAGAATATGATGCTTGGGCGTTAATGCAACGCTTATATCCACATGAGCGTGATACGCCAACCATTGCCGTTCGTGATGGTGAACAAACTATTGTGAATGATTTAGTCAGTGAAATAGGTTTATTTACAGCGTATTACAAGGGTAAACCAGTGACAGAGTTTGAAGGTTATGCAGGATATTTAATTCGCAGTAAACCTGCCAGTGAAAACGAAGGCGGGATCCATAGCGGCAAAGGCATTTTGGATTCATTGGTATTAATTGATTCGTAAGGCATAAAAACAAAAAAGCCCAACCTCTTTCGAAGTTGGGCTTTTCCAAACGTTTGGTGGAGCTGG
>JAAGZR010000287.1 GCA_024206155.1 Aliivibrio sp. | reverse complement strand
CGTTGTGCTAATTCTTCAACCGCGGCTAAATTCATTGATGCATCTTCACGAATTGCAGTGTGAGGACAGCCACCGGTTTCTACACCAATGATACGATCTGCATCTAATGCTTCAGCTTGAGTTAGGATCTTAGCGTCTTCTTGCGTGTAGATATCGTTGGTTACTACTGCGATTTGGTATGTATCGCGCAGTGTCTTACACAGTACTTCTAATAGTGCTGTTTTGCCTGAACCAACAGGGCCGCCAACACCAATACGTAAAGGTTGTTTGTAATCTTGCATTTTATTTTCTCACGATCTAAATAGTCGAGTGTATTGGCTCTCGTGTCGAGAACTTGCCAATACTTGCGCTGGGGTGAAGCTACCTATCAGGTGTTCAGGCCAGTGCTGTGATTTTTCTACTGCTTGCGGGATAACATCAGCCATTTCTAATAGCAGTTGTTGTCCAGCACTTTGTCCTAATGGAACCAACTTAATACCAACGATCACGGCATTTTCTAACCATCCCCACGCATACGCTGCGGCGAGTTTAGTTGGTGTTAAGTTCCAATGGTTAGCGGCTAACGCAAAAGCGGCAACTTGAGTTTGTTTTACCATTGGTAGGGTGGTTTGATTTAATTCGATCCCTAATTTTGGCAATAACATAGAGAAGGCGAGTCCTCTTTGTCTTTCTTCAAGACGTAACTCTTTGGTTTCTCGATTGGCGATAATAAAATCACACCAATCTTGAGCGTGTTGCCATTCTTCTTGCTGCAATAACTGAGTTAATTTGGCTAAAACAGGCAGCTCTAGAGTGGCTAAGCTGTCCATTAATTGATTATTCAACCAATGTTTTAGCTCAGTTACATTGGTCACCCAGCCTTTTTCAATCGCCCATTCTAATCCTTGGGAATAGGTGAATGAGCCAACGGGTAATGATGGGCTAATTAATTGGTAGAGCCGTAAATCCTCTAACACAATGGCCGCCCTTAGTGGTGATGACCATCGTGTGAGCCTGCACTTGAACCACCGTAAGCACCTGGCTCTGGTTGGTATTTCGCTTGTTCAACTTTTACGTTTAACCCTAAGCGTTGTACCATATCATCCAGTACGTGATCGTGTAGATAACGGCACCAACCTGCTTCAACTTGTAGAGGAACGTGACGGTTACCTAAGTGATAACATGCTTTTGCAAGTAATAGTAAATCATCGCTGTAAACCGTTGATACCGTCTCTTCTGCCGCAGTGATCATCGCTTGGATGCCGTCGTCACTTTCAACGATATCGTGCTCTTTCAATACAGTTCCGCGAGGTAAAAATAGACCCGCTTCAGAGTCATCACTTAAGGTCACTTTTAGGCGACTTTTGGTGCGTTCTTGCATCGTTAAGCAAATGGTTAGCTCAGCGGTGTTGTGTGTATTTTCTTCACTGTGATGATGCTCATCATGATGGTGATGTACAAGGTGAGTAAATTTAATCATGGTTGTTCACTCTAAAAAATGCCCCGCTGGTAAATTAGGTAGAAAACCAGCGATGCAGGGGGTTAGAATAAGAAATAACGTTGTGCCATTGGTAACTCTGTTGCTGGTTCGCATACAAGAGGAACGCCATCGGCTTTTACTTCATAGGTTTGGCTGTCTAATTCAATATTTGGTGTATAACTGTTATGAATCATCGATTTTTTCGAGATATTACGACACCCTTTTACTTCACCAATCTGGCTTTGTAGATTCAACTTCTCAGGCACACCCGCTTCGATACTTGCTTGAGATAGGAAGATCATTGACGACTTGAATTTCGCTTTCCCATAACAGGCGAACATTGGACGATAATGCACAGGTTGTGGTGTTGGAATTGCGGCATTGATGTCACCCATAGGGGCGTAAGCGACTAAACCACTTTTCATAACAAGCGCCGGTTTTACACCAAAAAATGCTGGGTTCCATAACACTAAATCAGCCAGCTTGCCTTTTTCAACAGAGCCAACTTCGTGCGAGATACCATGCGCAATCGCTGGGTTGATGGTGTATTTTGCCACGTAGCGTTTAATTCGTTCGTTATCGTTATGCTTGTTATCACCTTCTAGAATGCCACGTTGAAGTTTCATTTTATTCGCACACTGCCAAGTACGAATGATCACTTCACCAACACGGCCCATCGCTTGTGAGTCCGATGACATCACCGAGATTGCGCCCATATCGTGAAGAATATCTTCAGCAGCAATGGTTTCACGACGAATACGAGATTCAGCAAAAGCCACATCTTCTGGAATAGAAGGATCTAAGTGATGGCAGACCATCAACATATCCAAATGTTCATCAACGGTATTGATGGTGTATGGCATGGTTGGATTAGTTGATGCTGGTAAAATATTTGGCTCACCCACTGACTTAATCACATCTGGAGCGTGACCGCCGCCAGCACCTTCGGTGTGGAATACGTGAATAACACGATCACCAATGGCTTTAACGGTTTCTTCGTAAAAACCACCTTCATTTAAGGTGTCTGAGTGAATGGCAATTTGAATGTCCATTTCATCAGCTACGTTTAAACAGTTATGAATAGCCGCAGGTGTTGCGCCCCAGTCTTCATGGATTTTTAACCCCATTGCACCAGCTTCAATTTGTTCACGTAATGCTTCAGGTTTACTTACGCAGCCTTTACCAAATAGACCGACGTTAATTGGTAAATCATCAACCGCTTCTAACATGCGGTGTATGTTCCAAATACCTGGCGTTACCGTGGTTGCATTGGTACCAGCTACTGGGCCTGTACCACCACCAATAAAGGTAGTGACACCAGAGGTTAAGCCTTCTTCAGCTTGTTGAGGGCAGATAAAGTGAATATGCGTATCAACGCCACCAGCGGTAATGATTTTGCCTTCACCAGCGACCACTTCAGTTGCTGGACCAACAACGATATCGACATTCGGTTGAACATCCGGATTGCCCGCTTTGCCAATACCAAAGATACGGCCATCTTTAATACCGATATCCGCTTTAACAATACCCCAGTGATCGAGAATTAATGCGTTGGTAATAACCACATCAACGCATTCACTATTAACCACTTGGCTTTGACCCATACCATCACGGATCACTTTACCACCGCCGAATTTCACTTCTTCGCCGTAGGTTGTAAAATCTTTTTCTACTTCTAAAAACAGTTCAGTGTCTGCTAGACGAAGGCGGTCGCCTGTTGTCGGCCCAAACATATTGGCATAAGCCGTACGGGAAATATGTGCCATTACTTCACCTCTTTATCGTCAGGAATTGCTGCAGTGATGTGCTTATCGACATTACCCATGATTGCGGCTTGAAAACCGTAGATTTCACGTTTACCTGCAAATTCAACCAGTTCAATGGTGCGACGTTGGCCGGGTTCAAAACGAATCGCCATGCCCGCAGGGATATTTAAACGGAAGCCTTTTGTTGGCTCACGGTCGAAATGAAGCGCTTCATTAACTTCATAAAAATGGTAATGAGAGCCAACTTGAATAGGGCGGTCGCCGTAATTTGCGACAGATAATGTGTGTGTTGTGCGACCCACGTTCAATTCTATTTGACCTAGGTCATCATTCACTCTTAATTCTCCAGGGATCATGATTTACTCCTTAAACAATAGGATCGTGAATTGATACGAGTTTAGTACCGTCAGGGAAAGTACATTCAACCTGAACATCTGGGATCATCTCAGGGACACCTTCCATGACATCATCAGCGGTTAAAATAGTACGACCGTAGTTCATTAGATCAGCCACTGTGCGTCCGTCGCGTGCGCCTTCCATAATTTCAAAACAGATTAAGGCGATAGATTCTGGATAATTCAGTTTTAGTCCGCGCGCCTTACGTCTTTCAGCGATCATGCCCGCAGAAGCAAGCAGCAGTTTGTCTTTTTCTCTTGGTGTTAATTCCATTGCTATTCCAACTAATTATGTAGCCCAGATGCGTGGGACTTCGGGTAAGGAGCCTAACCAATGTTGGCGAGTGTGTTGCCATAGAGTGCTGAAACACGCCATCATTGGCTCTGTTTGGTGGCCTAAATAACGGATAACCAATAAGCCATCAATTTCAGTAATTCCACAAATAGGATCGCTATTGCCAAATAACCCAGTTTGTTCATGGAAATGTTCATTAATCAGTGTTCTTAATTTATCTTCTAGTGTTTCAGATGCAGGGTAGATATACAGATTTCCAAGCATTGGGTAATCTCGCATTCCTGCTGCGTGCTTAATTTCATTAATGGCGTCGATATACATGGACTCTGAAAGTAGTAATTTGCCATCAATGTGAATATTGGTTCGCCCTGTCACCATGCCTTTTTCAAAAATCTCATTGAGTACAGGGCGACCAAAGCAGTTCATTTCCCAACCAATAAAATGCGAGTTTTTATGTAGAGAAACTTGAGTATTTAAGTGTGCTTGGCTATCTGGGAAAAAAATGTTTTCTTGAGGTAACCACTCTAAGAAGCCTTCTTCTTCGACATTTAAGCGCTGTGTTTGGCTTGATGTTGCGCCAGAGCTACGATAAAACTTAGTGGCTCCTGGTGTTGTTATTAATGAGTGAGCCTCTGATGCAACATAAATATTAATATTGAGTTGATCACCACCGACTACGCCACCGGGTGGGTGAAGTAAATAGGTATGAGAAACCCCAATTTCTGGATAAAAAGGACGTTGCACCATTAATGGGCCAACTTGTTCACGACGAACTAGTTTGGTATTTGAGCCTCTTTTTTCATAGAAAAGGGATATGTCTGCTAACCAACCAGAAGGGGATGTATTTATTTTAGGCATATTTAACCCTGCCGCTATGGCATATTTTCCTCAAAAGAGATAATGAAAATCAATAGGTAATATCTCCAGTTTAAAACTAGAGAGATAAGTATTCTAAATAAATTGTAATTGCCTAAATTAGGGCAGTGTTGAGTTAAGTACTCATATTAACAGTAAAGATCACCTAATGTGAGTGAACATGAATATGAAAAATAGATTAACTTTAGAGAAGGTTTTTGAATGTTTTATGAACTGGATATTAATCCTATATTTTAGACTTGGCAACAGAAATATAGTGAAAAATAGAACTTTTTTAGGGTTTTAAATTTGTTAAATATAAGTAGAAAATTCATTCTAAAAACTGGTCAATATCTTTGAATAAAACTTATTAATTAATAGTAATTATTTTATGACAAATAGAGTTAAGTAAGGATTTTTCATGAGAAATTATTAAAAGTCCCATGTGTTTTTCCTGACACAGTTGCAGTAATTGTCCCAAAATTGTTTTTTGAGTAATGGGATCGAGTTGAGCTGTGATCTCATCACACAGTAAGTATTGAGTTGTGGGCAATAATGCGCGACATAAAGCTAAGCGTTGTAGCTGTCCGCCAGATAGCTCTGCTGGATAACGAGTCAACCACTCCTTATCAATACTAAAGCGCTCTAGGTATTCATCAAAAGGATTATCACGAAAGCTCTCTTTTAAAGAACGCAATAATGTCCACTTAGGATTGAATGAGCGTTCTGGATGTTGGCCAACCCATTGAACTGGATTAGGTGTGTTTTTGTTGTATTCAGGTATCGTTACACTCCCTGAATTAGGAGTAATAAAACCAGCTAATAGCATGGCGACGGTTGATTTACCACTGCCACTGATCCCTGAAAGTCCAAGAATCTCTCCCTGCTCTAGGCTGATATTGGGCAGCGAAAGTGGTTTATTTTTGTAGTGAATATGGGCGTTAAGTAATTGAATCATATTATTCCCAGTGGTTAGGTAAGGCTTTCCATAACGCTTGGCTGTATGGCTGACTTTTTCCTTCCTTAATGTTTTTTGGGCTCGTGTACTCTATGGATGACAGTTGGTTTTTATCATCATTATTATTTAATACAAGAATTCGATCGGCAATATCAATAACGTGTTTTAAGTCATGACTGATGATGATGACACCTTTTTTTTCATTATGAGCGAGGTGTTGATAGTGTTGAAATAAAGGTTCGACATATTCATCATTGATACCACAGCTTGGCTCGTCTGCAATAATAACGTCTGGGTTTTGAATGAAAGCCAGCGCAGAGAGTACACGTTTCGCCATACCTCCTGATAATTGATAAGGGTACAAGCTAGTGACAGATAGAGGTAATTGAGCAAAAGTGAGGGCCTTGTGAATAGCGGCTGTATTTTTGCGTTGATACCATTTTTTTGTAGGGTCAAATTGCGCTAGTTGGGAACCAATTTTTGCTGTTGGATTTAAAACATCAATGTACTGTGGAACTAAAGCCATTCGTACTGTTGGATCAATATTAATCTCTCCTGTGACGCTGAAATCAGAAGAGAGGGAGTTCATAATGGTGTTAATTAATACACTTTTTCCACAACCACTGGCTCCGATGACCGCCAAGACTTCACCTTTATCAATAGATAAAGAAAGGTTGCTGAGCAGCGAGATTGGGTGATCTTTTTGTTTGATATTTAGTGCGCTAATTTGAATCATTGCCAGCTCCTTATTTTCTTGTATTAGCGCCAATTTGCATCAGCAGTAATGAGCTAATGATTAACATTATCCCCGGGAATAAAGCCAGCCACCATTGGCCACTAAGTAAGTATTTACTTGCTTCAGAGAGCATTCCGCCCATGGAAGGCGTTGACGGTTCAATACCAAAGCCTAAAAACGTTAATCCTGCACCATGAACTAATGCTTGAGGATATAAGACTAGCATTCCGGTTAGCATTTGTGGCAAAAGGTGAGGCGTCAAATGCGTTACATAGCTGTGCAATTTAGAGTGCCCAAAAGCAAGTGAATGTAATACATAAGGTTTTTGGCGTAACTGTTCAATTTCAACTTTAAGCAAGCGCGTCAATTTAGGCCAATGACTAAAGGTAATAGCAATCACTAACCCTTCAAAACCACCACCAACTAAAACGGACAGTACAATCATGACTAAGATGTGTGGTAAAGCACTCCATACATCAATTAGAGTATTAATTAGATAACTATAAGTTGCATTGATATTTCCAATCAAAGCTAAACACATCGAAAGCAATGAGCAGAAGAGAGAGGCTAGGCCTCCCATAGCAAGGCTGAATAAAAGCGCTTTGAGAGTTCGGCTAAAGACATCTCTGCCTAACCAGTCGGTTCCAAACCAATAATGGGTGTTTGGCACAAGGTTTTTATTGAATAAATCAATGCTCTCGCCATTATCTTGCCAAGAGAGGGAAATCAGTAATAAAAGGCAAAATAAGGTTAAAGGAAGATGCTTCTTTAACATAATAAATATTCTTTAAGGTTAAAATGAGGCGGACAAAGAGAGCCGCTTACTGAGTAGCGAGGCTAGGGCATTACCGACAAAAACAAAGATGGCACAACAAAAAGTGATCCCCAGTAGCAGTGGCGTATCTCCACTGAGGCCTGCTTTTACTAAGGTTTGTCCTATGCCTGGAAAATTAAAGACGGTTTCAACAATGACTGATCCACTTAATAATTCAGAGAACCCCGCTAATTGAATGACTAAAGCTGGGACCAGAGTGTTTCGTAATAAATGGTACCGAACAATAGAGAAAATAGATTGACCATGAAGGCGTGCATATTGCACGTGCTGGCTATGACTCACTTCAATGACCTTTTCTCTCGTATGTAAAATAATGGGAGCCATTAAGCTGAAGCATAAGGTCACTAATGGTAATACGAAGTAAGGTGCTTTTTCATATAGAGATAAATTCTCAGGATCAATTCCTAAAGGAGAAACACCACCGATAGGAAACCAAACTAATTTTATAGCAAAAACACTGATTAGTATTAAACCAACCCAAAAACTAGGGATGGCATTCATCATTAATGTAATGTGAGTAAATACTTTACTCCATTTCTTTGTCGGAAATAAACCAAGTAACAGCCCCATGGTATAGCCAAGGATAAGTGATACAGCACTCGCGCTAGCCATTAGCATGATGGAATAACGACTGCGTTGCCAAATGATCTCACTGACTGGCTCTTGATAGTGATAAGAGTAACCAAGATCACCTGACAGTAATGACGTTGTAAAATCTATCATGCGTTCCAAGGCGGTTTGGTTTAGGCCTAGTTGTTCGATAAGCTGTGTTTTTCGCTCACCAAAGACAGCGAGCGCGTTACCATCAAAATACGCACTGATAGGATCAATCGGTGATAACGCCAAGAGTAACGTTATCATTACAAGAGCCAAACACAGTTGAAGCACAAGGCGAGTTAAGCTTACGCACACCCGACTTGAATGTTGGGTGTTTATTGACACGTCCAACGCCACTCTTCGATATTTGCGGTTAACGGCCAGCCATGATCATGTGGCTCGGTAATAGGCTTTCCTAAATCTAAGCAATTTTTAGCCATATAAAGGTGCTGGATATTAACTAACCAAGTCCATGGGCGATCTTGTTGTATCTGCTGTTGTGCTTGTTGCCAAAAAGGCAATGATGCATCCCATGATGGTGCCTTAAGGGCTTTATCAATCGCTGAATCAACCTGTGGATTTCGGTAACCGCCTGAGTTATAGAAATCAGTATGCATATAACGAGAGTGATAAACATAAGTTACTTCACTTGCAGAGTGACTACCAAAGCCCATAAGTACGGGAGTTGTCGTCATTTGTAGAGCAATATCATTCCATTCGAGACCTTTAACATTAATGTTAATACCGACTTCAGAAGCCATTGAACTAATTGCTAATGCTAGCTGCTCTCTGACACTATCTCCTGCTTTATACAGCAGAGAAAAAGAAGCTTCATGACCTTGTTTATCTAGCGTTCCATTATTATTACTATCACTCCAACCTGCTTGTGCAAGCAAAGCGTTAGCATGGTTTAGGTTTGCTTTTTCAGAAGGGATATCTTGGGTATCTAAACCCCAAGGCATATTATCTGCTATGGAATACGCAGGTGTCGCATAGCCATCTAATAATTTATCTACAATTAATTGCTTATCAATTAAGTAATCAAACACTTCTCTTATGGCAGGATCGGCTGTGATGTAAGTCATTTCAGCATGTTTTTTGTAGTGCATTGGCCAGACAATACCACGATTATCTAGTGTCGATACTGACCATAACTTATAGCCTTTGAGTATTTGGTTTGCATAGCGTTGAGGCACAACACTTAAATCTAATTGGTGTGTTTTTAGTTGAATAAAACGAGACTCTTCGCTTCCAAAAACAGCGATTAACTGTGAGAAGTGAGGTTTTTTTCCATAATAATATGGATTCAATTTCATACTAACGTACTGGTTTTTTACCCACTTGGTTAGGATATAAGGACCTGAACCTACCGGGGATGAGCCATAACGAAAGCTATTATCTTGCTGTTGATAAACGTGTTTTGGAACAATTCCTATAGAGGAGAATCGGTCTAGAAATGTAATGTCACATTGGATTAAATGGAAGGCTACCGAATAAGGCGTTAAAGGCTCTGCCATTTTTAATGCACTGAGTTCGTGAGTGCTGCTTTGCTGCAAAATTTGATTGTAAGTAAAAGCCACATCTTCTGCTGTCAGTGGTGTACCATCACTGAATTGAACGTCGTCTCTTAAAGTGACAATCCAAGTCAGTTTATTATTGGTTAGGCGCCATTCTGTCGCTAAGTCGCCAACAAAATTTAATTCTTTATCTCTTTTTAATAGGGTCGATTGGAATAACGGATTGCCGTATTTACCCCAACCAAGAATAGGATCAAATCCTGCTGTTGGTTCGCTACCAAGAGCAACTTTTAAGGTTTCTGGGTATTTAAAGGGGGATGCTGTCGCTAGCGTAACAAAGCTTGTCATCGTTAGTAAGGCGCAAATAAATAGAGAAAGAATACGTGTTTTTTTTCTATTCATTTTATTCAGTAATGTATTCACAACTTTTTCCAATGTAAAAGAAGTAGTGCAGGTAAATGAGAGAATGCATTTACGAACTGGATGAGAAATTAAGTAGCGATCTAAAATCATCATTCGAATATAACGATTGTGATTCGGTTATATTTGAGGCGGTACAAAGCACCTTAATAAAAAGGTAATTACTCATTAGCTATTAAAGCACTAAATACATATAGATTGATGGTAAATAATATCAGATCGAATGTGATGATATTAACAAATAGAGAGTTAAATTCATCGGTATATAAAAATCGCAAGCCGTAGAACAACGGTAAAAAAAGAGAGCAATTTTATTGCTGCGGATTCTATCAGTAGATGTAAAGTAATCAAGAAATAAATGAGTAAAAGTAACATTATTTCATGGATATAAAAAAGGCTAAGTAAATCTACTAAGCCTTTGGTATTTTTAATGCAGAAAAATTAGCTTAGTTGAGCTTTAATGTGCTTAACGATGTTTGCAATTTCAACCACTTCTTTGCTGTTTGCACGGCGGTTTTTATATTCGAAGTTACCTTCATCCATGCTACGGTCGCCAATAACAACAGTATGTGGAATACCGATAAGCTCGATGTCTTTAAACATAACTCCTGGACGCTCTTTACGGTCATCAAATAGTACATCGATGCCCATTGCTGTTAGTTCTGCATACAGTTTTTCTGCTGCTTCTTTAACGCGCTCAGATTTGTGCATGTTCATTGGTACGATAGCAACCGTAAATGGTGCAAGCGCTTCTGGCCATACAATGCCGTATTCGTCGTTGTTTTGTTCGATAGCTGATGCAACAACACGTGATACACCAATACCGTAACAACCCATCTCTAGGATGACATTTTTACCGTTTGAATCCAGTACGCCACAGTTCATTGCTTCTGAGTAGGCTGTACCTAATTGGAAGATATGACCTACTTCAATACCGCGTTTAAGCTGTAGAGTACCTTGACCACATGGGCTTAGATCGCCTTCAACAACGTTACGTAGATCTTCAACTTGACCAAGTTGTACATCACGATCCCAGTTCACACCAAAGAAGTGCTTACCATCGATGTTTGCGCCCGTACCAAAGTCACTCATTACTGCAACTGAACGGTCAACGATGAATGGCAGTTCTAGGCCAACAGGACCAAGAGAACCGGCACCTGCGCCGATTAGAGCACGAATTTCTTCTTCTGTTGCCATCTCTAATGGAGAAGCAACTTCTTTTAGGTTTTCAGCTTTAACTTCGTTAAGTTCGTGATCACCACGGATGATAAGTGCAATGATATCAGCGTCAACGTCATCAGATGCTTTAACAAACAATGTTTTCACTGTTTTTTCAATCGCGATACCGTGTTGCTCTACCAATTCTGCAATTGTTTTTGCGTTTGGTGTATCAATCGTTGTCATCTCTTGAGTAGGAGCAGTACGTTCAGTAGTTGGTGCTACAGCTTCTGCTTTTTCGATGTTAGCTGCGTAATCAGATTCTGTTGAGAATGCGATCAAATCTTCGCCGCTTTCAGCCAGTACGTGGAATTCTTGAGAACCACTGCCGCCGATAGCGCCTGAGTCAGCCAATACTGGACGGTACTCAAGACCCATACGGTCGAATGCTTTACAGTAAGCATCGTGCATTGCATCGTAAGACTTTTGTAGGCCGTCTTTATCGATGTCAAAGCTGTACGCATCCATCATGCAGAATTCACGTGCGCGCATAACGCCAAAACGTGGGCGACGCTCATCACGGAATTTAGTTTGAATTTGGTACAGGTTTAGCGGAAGTTGTTTGTAAGAGCTAACTTCGTTACGAACAAGGCTAGTGATAACTTCTTCAGCTGTTGGGCTTAGTACAAACGGACGAACATGACGGTCAGTAAAACGAAGTAGCTCAGGGCCCATTTTTTCTGAGCGACCTGTTTCTTCCCAAAGTTCAAACGGTTGAACTACGGGCATCAATGTTTCGATTGCACCTGCATTGTCGATCTCTTGACGAACGATGTTTTCGACTTTACGCAGTACACGTAGACCAGTAGGTAGCCAAGTATATAAACCTGAAGCCAGTCTACGAATCATACCTGCACGTAGCATAAGCTGGTGGCTTACTACTTCTGCGTCGTTTGGAGTCTCCTTCAGTGTTGAAAGAAGGTATTTGCTAGTGCGCATGTTTTCATCCATTTGTTAGTTATGAATATTGGAATAGCTCGACTTAAACAGTTAAATCGAGAGTTCAATTTTAGGCATGGTGTGTTCTTTAATGAGAACAGGATCAATCTAAAATTAAGCTTTCTATGATATCAGCCTAAAAGCGATCTCAAAAGCGATCAATTGCAGTTACCGTGATCGAATTGCTATCTACAGTGAATTTTACGTTTAAATCAAATATATTTACCGCATATTCTTTAGTATCTGCTTTCCCTTTTTTGTAGGCTGGGCGTGGATCTTGTCCAAGAACCTCTTTTATGACCGCTTCAATATGTGTTTTATGTGAGTGTGAGCTAAGTGATTTTTGGGCTTCTATCGATAAATACACATCAAGAACATCAGGTTCTTTCTCTGCAAAACCACCGAGTGCATCAGGAATAGAATCGGAATAGGGGATATAAGGTTTAATGTCTATGATTGGCGTGTTATCCACCAAATCAACGCTGCCCAATTCTAAATAGGTTTGGTTGCCTTCTTGAACTACACCTTTTAATTCGACGGCTGACATGCCAATACCATTGGGACGAAAGGTCGCTCGTGAAGCAAAAACACCAATACGCTCGTTACCCCCCAAACGTGGTGGACGAACCGTTGGCCTCCATCCTGCCTCTAAGTTTTGGTCAAATAAGAATAATAACCACAGATGAGAGAATTGTTCAATTCCACGAACCGCTTCTGGTGAATTCGCATCTCCCACTAATTTTAGGCGAGATGTGGCGCTAGATGCTAAGCGAGGTTGACGGGGAACCGCAAATTTTTCTTTGTAAGGCGATTGGATAAAACCAACAGGATCGATGTGATAAGTCATTGAAGTATTCTTTATGAATAATAATCTTTAGATATTAAAAAAGGTTGACGCTCTCACGTCAACCTTTTGTAGGTTAGCTTGTTAAAAGAAAGGAATTACCAACCTTTAACCACGCCACCTTTAAATGTTTTAAGTGCTGCTTGGTAAACTTCTTCTGATTGGTACGCTTTAACAAACGTTTTTACGTTTTCAGTGTTTACGTTGTCAGTACGACCAACAATTAGGTTTACATACGGAGAGTCTTTATCTTCAACAAAGATGCCATCTTTCTCAGGTGTAAGGTTTAAGCTACTTGCGTAAGTTGTGTTGATTACAGATAGTGCTACATCATCAAGAGAGCGAGGAAGCTGTGCCGCATCTAACTCAACAATAGTGATGTTTTTAGGATTAGCGGTAATATCACGAACCGTTGCAGCAAGACCAGAACCATCACGTAATGTGATTAGACCTTGTTCTTGAAGAAGAAGTAAAGAACGACCAAGGTTTGTTGGATCGTTTGGTACAGCAATACGTGCACCATCTTCAATTTGGTCAACCGAAGTTACTTGCTTAGAGTAACCAGCAATTGGGTAAACAAATGAATTACCAGCAACTTCAATCTTGTAACCACGATCAGCCACTTGTTGATCTAGGTATGGCTTGTGTTGGAATGCATTTAGGTCAATTGAACCATCATCCAATGCTGCGTTTGGTGTTACGTAATCGGTAAATGTCACTAGCTCAACATCAAGACCGTATTGCTCTTTTGCCACTTTAGCTGCAACCTCAGCAACTTGCGCTTCAGCACCGGCCATTACACCCACTTTAATTGAGTTTGTTTTTGCTTCTTCTTGTCCACAACCCGTAAGGATAAGTGTCGATGCTAGGCCAGCAACTGCTGCCAGTTTTTTTAGATTCAATTTCATTATTTACTCCTTAAAAATGAATTCCATATTAAATAAAATTAACGGTGATCGACTTTTTTAACTAAAGAATCACCAACAGATTGAATGATTTGAACCAAAACAATCAGCATAACAACGGTCACAGCCATGATGGTTAAATCATAACGGTGGAAACCATATCGAATAGCAACATCACCTAAGCCACCGCCGCCAACTGTACCTGCCATTGCAGAGTAGCTAACTAGTGTTACTAGTGTGATAGTTACTGAGTTTAAAATAGTTGGTAGGGCTTCAGGAAGCAGTACTTTCGTAATAATTTGCAGTGGAGTAGCGCCCATTGACTGTGCTGCTTCAACCAGCCCACTTGGTACTTCGATTAACGCCCCTTCAATTAAACGAGCCACAAATGGAATGGCACCAATAGTCAGGGGAACAATCGCAGCAGTAGTGCCAATAAAGCTACCTACAATCAGCTTTGTTACTGGAATAATCGCAACCATTAATACCAAGAAAGGAACCGAACGACCCACGTTTACTATCGCACCAAGTACGCTGTTAAACGCCGTGTTCTCCATTAGCCCGCCTTTTTTAGTGATGTGTAAAACAACACCAAGCGGGATACCAATAGCAAAACCAACAATACCAGCAACCGCAACCATATAAAGGGTTTCGCCTGTTGCGTTGAATAACAGCTTGCTGTTTAAATCAAGCCATGCAGAAATCACATCAAATGACATACCCTAATACCTCTACTTTTACGTGATGATTGCGTAAGAATGTAATTGCTTGCGCTGTTGATTCTTGGTTGCCAAAAAACTCGGCTAGCATAAGACCAAATTTAACGCCGCCTGCATAATCAATATCTGCATTTAAGATACTGATATCAATGTCAAATTCACGAGATATCTGGCTAATAACAGGGGCGTCAACACTGGCACCAGTAAATTCCAAACGAATAAGAGGGTAACTGCCTTCTACATAGGTTTCTTGTAGACGAGATTTGAAATCATCAGGAATTGATAAATCTAGTGTTGCTCGAATAAATTCTTGAGCCAGTTTAGTTTTAGGATGAGCAAAAATATCACTCACAATGCCTTTTTCAACCAACTCACCGCCACCGATAATAGCGACTTCATGACAGATGCTTTTTACTACTTCCATTTCATGGGTAATGATTAGGATAGTAATATTTAATTTTCGATTTAGATCTTTGATTAGCTCTAGAATTGACTTTGTTGTTGCAGGATCAAGCGCACTGGTTGCCTCATCACAAAGCAGTACTTTTGGATCTGTT
>JAAGZR010000286.1 GCA_024206155.1 Aliivibrio sp. | reverse complement strand
TATGATGCGGCAGTAATGGTTGGTGGCCATTGTGGCTTTGGTCTAGGAGCAACACCAACAGCAGTGATGAATATGGGATCTTTGGTTTCTCGTTTTGGTCCATCTCCACAAGCGTTTATGGTTGTTCCAATTGTTGGCGCATTCTTTATCGATATAACCAACCTAATCATCCTTCAGGCTTATATTAGTTTTATTGGTTAGATCAACGTATCTAACTGATTTAAGGATTAAAATAGAAAAAGATCGAATGGTTAATATTCGATCTTTTTTTTATCTATAATTCAATTATGAACTTTTTATGACAGTGTATATTTTTAGTGACTTTATCAATAAGTTAACTTAATCTCGATCTACCTACCTTAATTAGTTTACGACTTATTTTTCGTCTGGAGAATGGCGATGTTTGACTCATTTGTTTCGATTTTAACGGCTCTTTGGCAACAAGATTTCACCGTACTACAAAATCCGGCAAGTATGACAATGATTTACTTTTGTTTAATTTTATTTATTTGGTTAGAAAGCGCCTTCATACCTGCAGCACCTCTTCCTTGTGATAGTGTTGTTATCCTTGCTGGCTCGCTAGCGGCAGCAAATGTTATTAGCTATCCTGTTATTGTTGCAGGTTTAATTATGGCAGCAGCGATAGGGAGCCAACTTGCATTTATTCAAGGTCGTTGGTTACATAAATTCCCAATGATTCAAAAGTGGATTAATGCGGTTCCACCTCACCGATTACAAACGGTAGATTCCTTACTGGCTAAGCATGGCCTAATTGCATTGTTCGTCGCTCGCTTTATTCCAGTTGTGCGCCCTCTTCTTCCGTTAATGATGGGGTTAAGAATGCAAAAAGCATCACGCTTCCATTATTTTGCCTGGATAAGTGCGATTATCTGGATTCTTCTATTAACTGGCTTTGGTTATTCACTTTCATTCTTACCTGAGAAATTAGCCAAATATATCACAATGGCACTTATGGCCGCACCTGTGATTACATTAACGATTGCTATTGGCAGCTTTATTAGTGGCTACTGTATAAAAAGATACCGCAGAAAGCGCATTATTTAAAATCAAGCAATCTTAATAATAGCTATTTCATTTAAATAAAAAAAAGCCCTTAACTCACTATAAATCAAGGGCTTTTTTATTAGCTATCAACTTTTCGATTATACATCGTAAGTTGTTGATGCAGTATTACCGCCTGTACCAGTCCAGTTTGTGTGGAAGAATTCACCACGTGGACGGTCAGTGCGCTCATAAGTGTGAGCACCGAAGTAATCACGTTGAGCTTGTAGAAGGTTTGCAGGAAGGCGCGCTGTTGTGTAACCGTCTAAGAAAGTTAGTGCAGAAGTCATACATGGCATTGGGATACCTGATTCCATCGACTTAGCTGCAACTTTACGCCATGCACCCATGCAGTTGTCTAGAATACCTTTGAAGTATACATCTGAACCTAAGAATGCGATCTCTGGGCTCGCTTCGTAAGCATCACGAATGTTACCTAGGAATGCAGAACGGATGATACAACCGCCACGCCACATTAGAGCAACGTTACCGTAATTTAGATCCCAGCCATTTTCGTTCGACGCTTCACGCATTAGCATGAAACCTTGAGCGTAAGAGATAATCTTAGATGCTAGTAGTGCTTGACGAACTGCATCAACCCACTCTTGTTTATCACCTTCAATTGGCGCAACAGTCTTTCCGAACAGTTTCTCAGCTTCAACACGTTGATCTTTAAGTGCAGACAGGCAACGAGAAAATACAGATTCAGTAATTAGCGTCAGTGGGATACCCATATCTAGTGCGTTGATACCTGTCCATTTGCCTGTACCTTTTTGGCCAGCAGTGTCTAGGATCTTCTCAACTAGTGCTTCACCGTCTTCATCTTTATAGCCAAGGATGTCAGCAGTGATTTCAACTAAATAGCTGTCTAGTTCAGTTTTGTTCCAATCAGCAAATACAGCCTGCATTTCGTCGTGGTTCATACCTAGGCCATCTTTCATGAACTGGTATGCTTCAGTGATAAGCTGCATGTCACCGTATTCGATGCCATTGTGAACCATCTTAACGAAGTGACCAGCACCGTCGTTACCAACCCAATCACAACAAGGCTCACCCGCGTCAGTTTTCGCAGAGATGCCTTGGAAGATAGGCTTAACCGCTTCCCAAGCTTCAGGAGAACCGCCCGGCATGATAGAAGGACCGAAACGAGCGCCTTCTTCACCACCAGAAACACCCGTACCGATGAAGTGAATGCCTTTCTCGCGAAGAGCAGCAACACGGCGGTTTGTGTCTGGGAAGTTAGTGTTACCACCATCAATGATGATGTCGCCTTTATCTAGAAGTGGTACAAGCTTGTCGATGAACGTATCTACAACATCACCAGCACGAACCATAAGCATCACTTTACGTGGCGTTTCTAGCTTCTCAACTAGCTCTTCTAGAGAGTAAGCTCCAACAATGTTAGTCCCTTTAGCTGGGCCTTCTAGGAACTCGTCTACTTTAGCAGCAGTACGGTTATGAGCCACAACTTTGAAGCCGTGGTCGTTCATATTTAAGATAAGGTTCTGACCCATTACTGCTAGGCCAATTACACCGATATCACCTTTCATTATTTTATCTCCTTGCGGCTATTCACACTTATGCGATAGCACTTGCTGCATTTGAATCTAGGAACCACTCTGTTTCACCAGTTTTAGACTGAATTTTCGCTGCCGGGTAAGGCAACTCAGAAGCAGGAGTTGTATGAATTTCTTTAACGATTTCAACTTTACCTGCACCCAGTACTAGGTAGCTGATTCGTTTTGCTGCTTCTAACACTTTTGCTGTTTTAGAAACACGGATTTGGCCAGACTCTGGGTGAAAAGCTAATACAGATAAATTCTCATCTTGGTAGTCTGTCACACCCGGAAATAATGAGGCTGTGTGACCATCTGCGCCAACACCAAGCAGAATCCAATCGAATACTGGAGTGCCATTTTCTGTTGGGATCTCACTAGCCATTTCTTGAGCAAAACGCACAGCTTCGGCTTTTGGCTCATCTTCACCACGGATGCGGTGGATGTTTTCTACTGGTAAATTTACTTTACTAAAAAGTAATTCATTCGCTTCACCAAAATTACTTTCAGCATCATCAGGTGCAACACAACGTTCGTCGCCCCACCAAAAATGTAAATTTTTCCATTGAATACCTTCAGCATATGGCGCTTGAGCTAATAGCTGAAAAAGCATTTTGGGTGTACTTCCACCAGACAGTGAGATATGAACTGGTTTGCCCTGCTCACTGTACGATTTCATTTCATTTGCTAAGCTTTCAACAACTAGCTCTGGTGTAGCAAAAATTTTGTGATTGATCATAATTCGCAGTAATCCGTATCTGTTAAATTCTTGCATGGGAAACGCCATGCGCGATCATCTCTTTGTAGCAGCTCATCGGCCTCTTGTGGCCCCCAAGTACCACACGCATACCCAAACAACGATTGAGGGTCTTGTTTGAAGTCTAAAATAGGTTGCACAAATTTCCAACATGCTTCTACTGCGTCAGTACGAGCAAATAACGTTGCATCTCCATTTAAGGCATCAAGCAATAAACGCTCGTATGCTGTAAGCATTTGAGTTTCGTGCAAGTCTGCGTACGAGAAATTCATTTTCACTTCTTTTGCTTTAAATCCTGCGCCCGGTTCTTTTAAGCCAAAAGTCATCTGAATGCCTTCATCCGGTTGAATACGAATAATCAGTTTATTCTCAGGAGCATTTTGACCAAAGACTGGGTGTGGTGTTTGTTTAAAGTGAATAACAATTTCTGTAACTCGAGTCGGCAAACGCTTACCAGTACGAACATAAAATGGCACGCCATTCCAACGCCAGTTATTAATGTAAGCTTTTAAGCCAATGTAGGTCTCAGTTCGAGAGTCATCAGCAACACCATGTTCTTCACGATAGCCTGCTAATTGTTGGCCACGAACATCAGATGCCGTGTATTGGCCTAAAACGAGGTTTTTACGCAAATCATCTTCTTCAAGTGGCTTAAGGCATTGAAGAACTTTAACTACTTCATCACGAATCGAATCGGCATTAATTTGAGCAGGAGGCTCCATACCTACCATTGCTAATACTTGTAGCAAATGGTTCTGAAACATATCACGAACGGCACCTGAACCATCGTAATAGCCGCCACGCTCTTCAACACCAAGAAATTCGGCGCCAGTGATTTCAACATAATCAATAAAGTTACGGTTCCATAACGGTTCAAACATCGCATTTGAAAAACGAAGGACAAGTAGGTTTTGAACGGTTTCTTTACCTAGGTAATGGTCAATACGGTAAATTTGATGTTCTTGAAAATGGTTATGAATTTCTTTATCGAGGTTTTGCGCTGATTCAAGATCATATCCGAATGGTTTTTCAATAATCAGACGTTTCCAACCATTAGATTCGTCGTTAAGACCATGACTCGCAAGACAAGCTGGAATAACACCGTATAAACTTGGTGGAGTGGCTAAATAGAAAAGGGTATTTTGTTGTTCAAGTTGATATTTTTCAGCCAGCTGATCTAACTTAACAGCCAGTTTACTGTAATCATCATCATCTGACGTATTTACCGCTTGATAATGCAAATGATCACAAAAAGCAATAAGCGTTTCTGGATCCGTTTTTTCCATCTCTTGCAGTGATTTTTTCATCTTTTCACGATACGAATCATCGTCATATTGAGAGCGACTCACGCCTAAGATTGAAAAAGATTCTGAAAGTTGATTACTCGCGTATAGATGATACAAAGCAGGAATGAGCTTGCGGAAAGTAAGATCCCCCGAAGCTCCAAAAATTACGATGGTATTGTTGTCCGAAATTGTCATTATGTCTCTATCCGATACACAGCAAAGTATGCGCGTATAATAGAAAAAAAAACAATGAATTACTAGTTAGTTTTAGTTATTGAATCAATTGTTAAAACAAATCAATCAATAAAGTCTACAACTTTAAGAAGTAATACCCTTGTGAATAAAAAAACCACTAATTTATAATATGTTAGTGGCTTTTTTATAAAAAGAAAGTACTATTTTTTTAAACACATTACGTAATATTGACCATCTTTTACTTCTGTTCCTTCTGTCTCATGTTCAAATCCTGGGAACTCCTTATCCCAAACCTCTAAACTTCTAAGATAACCTATTTGAGGGCTATCACTGCCACCAAAACTTTCACCTGACATTAACATCGGTATTCCTGGTGGGTATGGAATAACCGCATTCGCTGCCACTCTATTTTCTAACCTTGAAGAGGCCACCATCTCAATATTATTATCTACAATTGCCTCGAATGCTGACCTCGGAGTGATTATCGCCTCAGGTAATGTTGAATATGCAGCATTCAGCTTATCTGATGGTGTATGTTGTTTAAGATAAGAGAACATTTTTTCGCCTAAATCTTTTATCCCCATATGAGCGTAAGTTTCTGGATGTTCAGCAACTAATTCAGGCAGCACTGACTTTAACGCAGTATTGCTATCATAATGTTTCTTAAAACTTAATAATGTATTAACCAGTGTTGCCCACTTACCTTTTGTAATACCCATTGAAAACAAGAACATTATTTGAAAATCAGTAGTTCTCGTTGGAACTATACCAAATCGTGTTAAGTATTGAGTAACTATCGCAGCTGGAACACCTGCATCTAATAAATGGCCATCATCTCCCATGCCCGGCGCTAATATACTGACTTTAATAGGATCTAACATACACCAATCATTTGCAATATCATCAAATCCGTGCCATTTATCCCCAGGTTTCATCTTCCAAAAATCTTGTGTTTCTGCGAGTAAATTAGGATCGGCGGTTTCAAACGGAATGTCTTTCCCTGTTTCAGGATCAACAATAGTTTCGGCATTCCACGGTTTAAAGAACCAATCATTATCAGCTTCAAATTCTCGAAATAATCGTCCCATAGCTTGGCGATAATCAACGGCTTCTCTGATCACTTCTTGAGTTAATGAGTAACCTTTATTTCCAGCCATTTGCGACACAGCAATATCATTCGATGCACTTATCGCATACAAGGGAGATGTCGTTGCATGCATCATATAAGCTTGATTGAAACGTTGGAAGTCAATCGCATCCTTACCATGACGTACATGAATCCATGATGCTTGAGATAAACCATTTAATAATTTATGCGTAGAATGGGTGGCAAAAACCGTAGGTGCATTATCTGACTCAACAGGCTCACCTCGCATTGCAAAATGATTTTCATAAATTGGATTAAAACGAGCGTAACCATACCAAGCTTCGTCAAAATGAAGTCGGTTACTGCTTTTTCCTAATATTTCTTGTACACGTTTAGCGTTATAGCATAGTCCATCATAAGTACAATTTGTTATCACTGCGTAGACAGGTTCTTGTTCTGCGTGATCTTTCGTTAATCGACTTTCTTTTGCACGCGCCTTTATTGCTGCCTGTTCCATTTGTTCTGGATAGATAGGGCCAATAATTCCATATCGATTCCTTGTTGGGAGCAAATAAATAGGAAGAGCACCGGAAAGCATCAAACCTTGTTCGATTGATTTATGACAGTTTCGGTCACAAATTGCCAGACTATTTTCCTTCATGCAAATTTGCATAATGGTTCGATTCGCACCAGAGGTTCCAGTAACTAATGAATAAGATTTATTAGCACCAAATACTTCTGCTGCAAATGCTTCGCTGTCTCCAAAATATCCGGTATGATCGAGAAGTGACCCTAGCGAACCTCGCTCTATCCCCATATCAGAACGGAATAGTCCTTCACCATAATAATGGTAAAAACGTTGGCCCGCAGGTGTCTTAGTAAAACCTATTCCCCCTTGATGACCGGGTGCTGCCCATGAATATTCGTGAACGTCATCATATTTCATCATTGCTGCCATTAACGGCGGCAGCAGCTGTTCTCTATAACGCTCCATGGCTGCTATAGATCTCCCGACAATAAAATCAGCTGTATCTTCAAGAATCCAAGCAAACTCATCCACACGTGACATTAATTCACGGCTGACCGTTAGTGTGATCTTTTTTCTCTCTGCTAATAAAAAAACAGGTACGCCTTCTTGACGTTGATTTAATTTATCAATCAGTTGAAAAAAATGTTCATTCTCTTCTTGCTGTTGCCCTGTCATTTTTGACGCTAGCATTAAGCAGTCTACCGCGATATTGGCATTCAATATTGAATAACAATCATCAAATGAAGAAGCAACAGTGACGTGTACTCCTTGATTATTAAATTCTTCAAGTAGGCGATTCAATGCACTTTGAATGACGCCACCTTCAATTGAATCATTAAATATTAATACTCTTTTCTGTTTTCCATAGTTCTTCATGCTTTTCTTCCTTCGTCTTAGCGAAAATTTGATTTTTAACGCAATCTTAATGTATTAATTCATATTTTTTTCTTGCTCTACCAATTGATCTCTACTTGCAATAAACCCGTAAAATAAGTATCCAGCTAATGTAATAATGGCACCGTAATAAACGGCATCAGTTCCGGTCGCGTAAGCGCCATAAATGCTATAAACCACTGCAATAGTCCCTAAGAAAATACTGACTTTATATTCTTTAGGTTCAACCTTACTTTGGCGGAGAATAACGCCTAAAGCAGTTAGAGATAGAATATATGGCACCATATTAATAAACACGGCCAAATCGACTAAAATATTAAACTGTTTCAACAAAGTAGGAGATATTGTCATTATTGCTAAGATTATCTCCAATCCGAGCATAATTAACATTCCTTTCACTGGTGCTTCAAATCTATTTACTTCTGAAAAGATTTTTGGGAAAAGATTGATTTCAGCGGCTGCTTTTGATACTTGAGCATTTGTAAATTGCCACCCTAAAAGTGACCCTAAACAGGCAATAATAGCTAACACTGTAATAATATTACCAATAAATGGATTGAACATTTGCGAGAATACTAAACCAAATGGGGCATCAGACTTGGATAACAATTCGTTAGGAACGATCCCTTGGATAACCGTTGTGGATGCAATATAGGTGATCGCAGAAAATACAGTTGCAAGCATGCAGGCTAATGGTACATTTCGTTTAGGATTTTCTACAGCTCCTGAATTAGCACCTGCAGATTCGATACCTAAAAATGCCCATAGAGTGAGTGCAATACCCGATGAAATCGCTGACATAGTTGGTACATCATGGGGATTCCAACCCGCTGCGAAGATCTTCGTATCAAACCAAAACCAACCAATCACAGAAACCCCTAAGACAGGGATAATAACCCCCCACACAGTCACAGAAGAAATTGCCCCCGTAATTTTTGCTCCTCTAATATTACAAAGCAATGTAACGATTAAAATTGTAACCACACCAATGAAGTTATGTATTGGTGTTTCTTTTAGCCACGGCATGAATGTCTCAAGGTAACCAACAGTAGTGACCGAAATAGCGACTGCACTAATAACAAGACAAACATAATAAGTATACGACGCTATAAAAAAACTCGATTTACCATGCGCTTGTTTCGCGTAAGCTGACATACCGCCATCTTCAGTACAATACATACCACATTTAGAAAATGTATAAGCTATACAGAGTGCACCAATCGCGGTTATTCCCCATGCTAATAAAGCAATACCTCCGGTTGCAGCTAAACTTGATGGAAGCAATATAATACCAGAGCCCATCATGTTTACAGTCACAATGGTTGTTAGTCCCATTAACCCCATTTTATTTGAACCTGTGCTCATATTATTCGTCCTCTATTTAGATCACACTTATTATTATATAAATAAATAACTTAATCATTTAGTTACAATAAAAGCGTAGCTCATAGATTTAAATGTGCAAAAAACAAATTCAATAATTTACATTTAATTATTCTCATAATAAGTATGATTAATTGTAATAATTAAAATCTAGGTAAGATATTTTATCCGGTATCAAAATGATCTATTACCACTATGAAAACAAGTAATTAAGGAGTGTATCCTTATGTAACAAATCTTAAATCACAAGAAAAACCGTATTTCTTGTTCGTTGTTATTTCTTTTCATTTTTTAAATTCAATAAAAAAGCCATTGAATATTTCAATGGCCTAAATTTAAGAGTTGTTATTGATATAAAAAAGTTTTTACTTAGAACTCAACACCGTAGCAGGATGTAACTGACTTGCCTTTCTTGCAGGATACCAAGTTGCAATCGCACTCAAAAGTATGGCTGTTCCAGTAACAATCGCGACATCGCTCCAGACTAACTCTGATGGTAAGAAATCAACAAAATAGATATCACCCGATAAAAACTTATGACCAATGAGTGATTCTAACCCTTTGATCATCGGCGTTAAGTTTAGTGCAACAAATGAGCCAAGTGCCGAACCAGCTAAACTTCCTGTAACACCTGAAAATATTCCTTGGCATACAAAGATACGTTTAATTAAACCGTCATTTGCTCCCATGGTTCTTAAAATAGCAATATCACCAGAGCGATCTTTTACCGCCATCATCAATGTAGAGACAATATTAAAACAAGCAACCCCAATCACGAGCACCATCACTAGATACATGATTGAGCGAACTAGTTGAATATCTCGGTACAAGTAACCATATTTCTGTACCCAACTACGTAAGTAGACATATTCAGTTAATGTTCCTCCTACTTCGCGGACAATATTTTGAGCATCTAAAACACTGCTGACTTGCAATGATACACCTGTGACACTGTCACCTAGATTAATATACTGCTGCGCATCTTTAAGAGGAACAATCGCCAAACCATGATCAACTTGACCACCAAGAGAAAGTAAACCAACAACTTGTAAACGTTGACGCTTTGGAGAACGAAGTTGCTTACTTGCATTCTCATCAGGGATCATTGCGGTGATCCAATCTCCGATTTTTACATTTAAAGTATCTGCAACGCCTTTGCCTAAAATAACGCTTTGCTTGTTCGCTTCAAATGCCTTCCATGCCTCATTATCAATATACTCAGGCAATTTAGAAACCGCACCTTCCAATAAAGGTTCAACACCTCGAACTTCAACTGCTTTTAATTTACTGCCTCGTTCAAGTAAGGCGGTAAATCGCACATAGGGTGCTGCGCCTGTAACTTTTGGGTGTTTTTTGGCTTGGATCATCATGGTCTGCCAATCAGATACTGGGTTTTTAACCCCTTCAAGCTCAGCATGTGGGATAACAGAAAGCACTCGATTTTGTAATTCACGCTCAAAACCATTCATCGCAGAAAGACCAATGATGATCACTGCCACACCAATAGCGATACCAAGCGTGGATGAAATCGAAATAAATGACACCATTTTATTGCGCTGTTTAGCTCGTGCAAATCGACCTCCAATAAAAAGAGAAAGCGGTGAAAACATTACGCCTCCAGCTCTTGGTTTAATGTTGAGCGAACCGTTTCAGTAATAAAACGGCCATCTTGCATACTTAATTGCTTATCCAGTTTCGCTGCCAATTCATTATCATGTGTCACTACTAAAAATGCAGTGCCTGATTCTTGGTTCAATTCACGCATTAAATTATAAATATCCAATGCTGTTTTATGATCCAAGTTACCTGTTGGTTCATCAGCAAGAACTAAAGCAGGCTTATTGACTAACGCTCGAGCAATCGCTACACGTTGACGCTCACCACCTGATAGCTCGGAAGGACGGTGTCCAATACGATGAGCTAAACCGACTTTCTCAAGTAATTCTGTTGCACGTAATGCGGCTTCTTTCTTATGTACTCCACCAATTAACAGCGGCATTGCCACATTTTCTAATGCGCTAAAGTCAGAAAGAAGGTGATGAAATTGATACACAAATCCAATATGTTGATTGCGAATTTTTGCTTGCTTATTAGCACTCAACTTCGTCAATTCATGTTGTTGAAAATGCACAGTACCTGCCGTAGGCTCATCAAGAGCACCAAGAATATGCAATAAGGTACTTTTACCAGAGCCAGATGAACCAACAATCGCAACTAATTCACTTTCATTAATCTGAAAATCAACACCTTTAAGCACTTCCGTTTCCATTGTACCTTCTTGGTAAACCTTACGAATACCCTGACAAACTAATAGTGGATTATTCATATCTTAATGCCTCTGCTGGTTGTACGACTGCCGCTCGATAAGATGGGAATACGGTCGCTAATAAACTTAATAAAATTGCTAGAATAATGACTACACACACTTGTAATGGTTCAACTTGTGCAGGCAAAGACCCACCAACAGTAAATAGCGATAATCCAAGTGTAGAAAGAATAACATTAATATTACTGGCAAATAATGCACCTAACGTACCACCTACAATAGCTCCAATCACGCCGCTACTTGCTCCTTGAACCATAAAGATAGATAGTACTTGGTTACTCGTCATGCCTTGTGTTTTTAATATTGCGACTTCAGCTTGTTTTTCCATAACCACCATAATAAGCGCAGAAATAATATTAAATGCGGCGATAGCTACAATAAGCCCTAGCATTAGACCCATCATGTTTTTTTCCATTTTTACCGCTTGGAATAATTCCCCGCGTTGATCACGCCAATCACTCCACGTCATGTTATTTTCTAAAGGCAATTTAGCTAACTCAGTCACTTGGAATGGATCATCAAAGAATAAGCGCCACCCTGTAATATTGCCTTTTCCCAATTTCATCAAACGAGCCGTATCTTGAATGTTGGCAACCATTAATTGACCATCGACATCAGACCCCGTATTAAACACACCCATCACTTTAAAGTTGCGTTGACTTGGAATACGGCCTAACGGTGTGTATTGGCTTGCGTTAGTTACCATAATGCGAACCGTATCACCATAACGAACACTCAACTCACGCGCTAATTTTGACCCAAGAAAAATGCCATATTCGCCTGCTTTAAGTTGACGAACATTACCTGAAATTAACTCATAAACAATAGGATCATATTCGCTAGGATCAATACCAACAAGCATTCCCGCACTTAACCCTTTTGCGCTTTGAACAATCGCCTCACCGCGCACTACAGGCGTAACTTGGGTAACATGAGGCAAGCTTGCAACATAATTACGATCATCTTCAGAAGGCGCGATTTGATCATCAACCGTTGATATGACCGCTTGAGGTAATACACCAAGGATCCTATCCTTCAATTGAGCTTCAAATCCATTCATCACAGACAGCACCGTCACTAACGATAACACGCCAATAGTAATGCCTGCTGTGGACATATAAGAAATAAAACGACTGAATCTATCGCCAGAGCGTCCTCTTAAATATCGCAACCCTATAAATACTGATACTGGATGGAACATAAATTCTCTCAATCATGCTTTTTGAAGCTATAATAATGAATACAGTCTATCACGTAAAATACTGGTATTTATTCCTTTTTTTGCTCTTTTGTTCATCATACTTACCGATTAAACACTTGCTGATACCCAGTGACTTCGCCATAATCAGTAAATAATAAATAGAGGAACGCTTATGTCGCACGATGAGTACTTTTCGGTTCACTACGATTTAACGATTAATGTAGAGCCACTTGCTATAGACGCAATACTGCCAAACATAGAAACGTTTGAACGTGAGATCCCAGCCCCATTTCGAGTTGCTCAAGAATGCAGCTCACTCGATGATGTTTCTGAGAATGAGCTTTCTTTCTTGAAGTTAGATGATGGTAAACGTCTTGCTAACTATCTAAACAACCAAAATCAGAAACTGAATCTACTGTTGTCATACCTATTAATTCAACAAGATGATCAAGCTTATCGCTACAAAACCGTAAGCTTTGGTGCAAGTAAATTCACTTTCGAAAGTAAGACAGCACTAAATTTAACTCAAAAAGCTAAAGTAAAACTTTTTCTTGAGCATCCGCCATCAGCAATTTACTGTTATGCTAGAGTAACTCAATGCACAGAAACAGAAACTGGCTACCTCATTGAAATGGCTTACGACCTACTTCGTGATATCGACCAAGATTTATTGATCAAAGCCGCACTCTTTCAACAACAAAAAGTGCTTAAACTTCGAGCTCAAGAACGTAACTTAACCTAATAACTGATTATCCTGATGCCTATAAAAAACTTACTGTCATTACCGTTACCAACGAAAGCCAATGATACACGCTCAATTGGTAATCTTGCGGGTTCTTCTCTAGCTCTTGCAATTGCAGAGATTGAGCAACAACACACTGGCCCTGTCGTGGTTGCGGTTACTGAGCCGCAATTGGCGTTTCGTTTACAAAATGAGATCAACCAATTTAGCCAACATTCAGTAGAGGTTTTTCCTGATTGGGAAACCCTTCCTTACGACAGTTTTTCTCCGCATCAGGACATTATTTCTGACCGTTTATCGCGTCTATATCATTTACCACAGCAAAAAGAAGGTACGCTAATTGTTCCTGTTAGTACCTTATTACAACGTCAATCACCGCAATCTTTCCTACACAAGCATGCATTAGTAGTAAAGGTAGGTGATCGCATATCGTTTGATAAGCTAAAATTGCAGCTAGAGAAATCCGGTTATTTACACGTAGACCAAGTCATGAGTCATGGTGAATATGCCAGCCGTGGTTCTATTCTTGATTTATTCCCAATGGGTAATTCGCATCCTTACCGTATTGATTTTTTCGATGATGAAATTGACACCATCCGTCAGTTTGATCCTGAAAATCAACGTACGATTGAAGAAGTAAAATCCATAAACCTACTTCCTGCTCATGAATTCCCAACCGATGAAGTCGCAATAGAAGATTTCCGTATCCGCTGGCGTCAACGCTTTGATGCTCGTCGTGAACCAGAGTCTGTTTATCAGCAAATCAGTAAAGGGGCTTGGCCTGCGGGTATTGAGTACTGGCAACCACTGTTTTTTGATGAAACCGAAACGTTGTTCGACTACCTACCAGATAACACATTACTGGTTACTATTGGTGACATTGAAAAAGCCGCGAATGATTTTTTAGCTGATGCCGAGTACCGTTACGATCAACGTAGAGTGGACCCACTTCGTCCGCTATTACCGGTAAATGAGCTTTGGTTAGATACCTCTGATATGTTTGGCTTATTCAAACAATATCCGCGTGTAAAACTAGCAAAAGAGCCTGAGATTGAAAAAGCCGGACGTTTCAATCCTGATTTATTAGAACTTCCAGAAATTGCAATTCAGCACCAAAATAAAGAACCATTTGCACAGTTTCGTCAGTTTTATGAGAAATTCAGTGGTCAGGTTATTTTCTCTGTTGAATCTGAAGGTCGTCGTGAAGCACTTCTTGAATTATTAGCACGTATTAAATTAAAACCTGCCATTTGTGATTCAATGAAAGACGCCGTTGGCCATAAAAATAAAGCCACGTTAGTGATTGGTTCTGCTGAACGAGGCTTTATTCTTCAAAATCCATGCGTTGCCTTTATCTGTGAAAGTGACTTATTAGGTGAGCGGGTGATTCAACGTCGCCGTCGCGGTGACAACAAATCAATTAACAGCAATACCTTAATCCGCAACCTTGCTGAACTAAAAATTGGTCAGCCTGTTGTGCACGTTGATCACGGTATTGGTCGTTATATGGGACTTCAAACATTAGATGTTGGTGATATGCCAGCGGAATACATGATGTTGGAATATCTGAACGAAACCAAATTATACGTTCCAGTATCGTCATTAAACCTGATAAGTCGCTATTCTGCAGGGGCAGATGAGACAGCACCAATCAGTAAATTAGGCAATGACGCATGGAGCAAAGCACGTCGCAAAGCGGCAGAAAAAGTACGAGATGTCGCAGCAGAGTTATTGGATGTTTACGCAAAACGTGCAATTAAACCAGGCTTTGCCTTTAAACAAGATCGTGATGCTTATGCCGACTTTAGATCTAGTTTCCCGTTTGAAGAAACTCACGATCAAGAAATAGCCATTAACGATGTGTTGTCAGATATGTGCCAAGCTAAAGCCATGGATCGCCTAGTATGTGGAGATGTGGGCTTTGGTAAGACAGAAGTCGCAATGCGTGCTGCATTCTTAGCAACACACAACGAAAAACAAGTGGCGGTATTGGTTCCAACGACCCTACTTGCTCAGCAGCATTTTGAGAATTTCCGAGATCGCTTTGCTAACTTCCCTATCCGTGTTGAAGTACTATCTCGCTTTAAATCAGCAAAAGAGCAGAAAGAAATTTTAGCTGCAACTGCTGAAGGCAAAGTCGATATCCTAATCGGTACTCATAAATTACTGCAAGACAGCATTAAATTTGAAGATCTTGGTTTACTGATCGTAGATGAAGAACATCGCTTTGGCGTCCGTCAAAAAGAAAAAGTAAAAGCGATGCGCTCAGACGTAGATATTCTAACGTTAACCGCAACACCAATTCCAAGAACCTTAAATATGGCAATGAGCGGCATGCGTGATTTATCTATTATCGCTACGCCACCTGCTCGCCGATTAGCGATCAAAACCTTTGTGCGTGAAAAAGCGGATGATGTGATCAAAGAAGCGATTCTTCGTGAAATCAAACGTGGTGGTCAAGTATACGTTCTCCATAATAACGTTGAAACGATTCAAAACGCTGCTGAAGAGATTGAAAAGCTGATCCCAGAAGCCCGAGTAACCTTAGCTCACGGTCAAATGCGCGAGCGTGAATTAGAACGCATCATGGGTGATTTTTATCATCAGCGTTTCAATGTTCTAGTTTGTACAACGATTATTGAAACCGGTATTGATGTTCCAACAGCGAACACCATCATCATGGATCGCGCCGATAAACTCGGTTTAGCACAATTACACCAACTGCGTGGTCGTGTGGGTCGCTCACACCACCAAGCGTATGCGTATTTACTGACACCACATCCAAAAGCATTAAGTAAAGATGCAAGAAAACGTTTGGATGCGATAGCTTCTCTGGAGGATTTAGGAGCAGGTTTTACTCTTGCAACTCACGATTTAGAGATCCGTGGAGCAGGTGAATTATTGGGTGATGGCCAAAGTGGTCAAATTCAATCCGTTGGTTTTACTCTATATATGGAAATGCTAGAACAAGCAGTAGAAGCATTAAAAGAAGGTAAAGAGCCATCATTGGATGATCTGCTTCGTGAACAAACTGAAGTTGAACTTCGCCTACCTTCATTAATTCCTGAAGACTACATTCCTGATGTAAACACACGGCTATCTTTGTATAAGCGTATTGCTAGCGTATCAAATAATGATGAACTTGATGAGCTTAAAGTAGAAATCATTGATCGCTTTGGTGCATTACCTGAAGCGACTCAAACATTATTAGTCACTTCTGAAGTTAAAATGTTAGCAGCATCATTGAAAGTGAAGAAATTAGAAGCTCACGGAAATGGCGGTTACATTGAATTTGAACCTACCGCTGACATAAACCCTATGTTCCTTGTGTCATTATTACAAAAAGATCCAGCAGGCTTTGCGCTGGATGGCCCAACCAAGGTTAAATTTATAAAAGACTTAACTGAGAGACAAGTGCGAATTAAATACGTAATGGACTTGCTCAAACTGTTTTACGAAAATAGAATCTAACGGTTAGATTTACATAATAAGAAAATACTAATTTTTAGTCTTGGTAATGGATAACCAAGACTTTAAAGAAGCATCTCACTGGAGTTTGAATGAAAAAAATAATTTATGCGTTGATTTTACTAGCAAGTTGGCCTTCTTTTGCTCGTCAATTTGACATCGAAGTCATCATTTTTAAACGCAATGTTGAGCCATCTTCTTATCAAGAAGCATGGCCTGATATTCTTGCTCCTATTAATTTAGAGCGTGCTTTCTCGTATCGTGATAAAAACATGATGAGCAGTAATGGTGCTGAACTGTTGCCTTCTGGCGATTACAAGCTCAATGAAGCATACACAGAGCTACAAAATCACGCTGGATTCAAACCCTTAGTTCATGTTGCTTGGCGTCAAGGAGACTCTGGCTCATCTCATTCTCCTATTTTCCACATTCAAGCAGGACAAGATTTCTCTGATCGCTTTGTTGCTGATGGCCGAACTATTGAAGATGCAAACGCTGATTTAGCACTAGTCCCTTTAGACGCACCAAAACCTGCACTTATTGAAGGCTCAGAAACTCTTGAGGCAGATACAACAGCAGCATCTTATGGCCCTCTTCTTGAATTAGATGGAACAATGCAGGTTTACGTTCAGCATTACCTATACGTAAATACAATCTTAGATCTTAAGGTTCCTGGTCAACACGAATTTATCGTCAACACACCAAAAGAAGAAAAAGATGTTATTACAGAAATAACGTCTACTTATTCTGACGATGTAACAACCACAGAAACCGCAGAACTTTCTACTGAAGCGACAGCAATTGAAGATCCAAATGCGGATGTTCAGCTAGGTCACTTAGAAAACGTAACACCAGAAACCGAAGTTAAAGAATTTTTAAAATCTTATCGTATGGAAGAAAGACGTAAGATGCGAAGTGGTGAAACTCATTATATTGACCATCCTCTAATGGGAATGATCATCCAAGTGCGTAAAGTCTAATTATATAAATTCTTTACACATATTTACCAAAATAGGACAACATTTGTTGTCCTATTTTATTTCTACTTACGTCATTTCATGCTATTTTCATTCGAAATCATAATCAATGAGAATCAACATGAAATCTATTATCAAACCATTATTGCTTGTTCTTTCTTCTACCCTTTTTCTGACAGCTTGTGGTGACACTAACGAGCCAAAAGAAGGCGTTCAATACGAAGTACTTTCAACGACTTTACAAAACGATTCATTAGCGCCAGTAACTGAAGTATTTGCCCTATCTTGCGGTCACTGCCGTAACATGGAAAACTTCTTACCAGTAATTAGCCAAGAAGCAGGTACTGATATTGGTAAAATGCATATCACATTTAACCAATCAGCGCATGTTGCTGCCATGTTCTATTACGCTGCAGAAATGCAAGTAGATGGTGCACCCGATCACGCGTTTATGGAAGACTTATTCGCAGCAACACAAATGGGTGAAGGCACAACATTAACAGAGCAACAAGAAGCTTACTCTAAAGCTTTTACTTCGCGCGGCCTAGTAAGCCCATACGATTTCAATGAAGAGCAACGCGATATTCTTATTCAAAAAGTAGATACAGCTAAACTGCTTTCTGAGCAATCAGGTATTAGCTCTGTTCCTACTTTTGTGGTTAACGGTAAATACAACGTATTAATTGGCGGTCATGATGATCCTAAAAAAATTGCTGAAACTATCCGTTACTTATTAGAAAAATAATTCATTCATACTCATTAAATTGGTGTCTTAATATAAGGAAATAATGTGTCTAAAATTATCATCACCCTTGCTGTTATCGTTCTTGGTTACATGCTGTTTCAGCACTTTGTAAACAATCCAAAAGCAGCAAAAGCCAATATCGAACTGGGGAAGGCTTTCTTAGCAGAAAATGCAACGAAAGAAGGTGTTCAAACTACCGCTTCTGGTCTTCAATACCTAGTACTTGAAGAAGGTACAGGCACAGAGCACCCTACAGCTAAAAGCAAAGTTAAAGTTCATTACCACGGTACAACTATTGACGGTAACGTATTTGACAGCTCTGTTGAGCGTGGTGAACCAATTGAGTTTGGTTTAAATCAAGTAATCAAAGGTTGGACTGAAGGTGTTCAATTGATGGTTGTTGGCCAAAAGATGCGTTTCTTTATCCCTAGCGATTTAGCTTACGGAAACCGCTCTGCAGGCTCTATCCAACCGGGCTCTGTATTAATTTTTGAAGTTGAACTGTTAGATTTTAAATAATCATTTATCAGCTTAAAAATTCAATATCATATAATGAAAATGGCTAATCAATTCGATTAGCCATTTTTTTTCTAACTGCCGATAAACCTAACTTAACTTAATTTACGCATCACGATTGTGAAATCTTCATCTGCATAGTCATCTATCAATTCACAATTAGGACACAAGCTTAAACAATAATTAAGAACCTGCTGCGGATCATGCGCTTCGAGTAAATTGGTTTCTTTAAAATGATGGCGATTTAATAAATTAAAAACAACGGCCTCTTCTGCCTTCTCATACATAGTTCTAATTACTTTTGCATGGTAGGTTTTGTTACGAGATCGATAGTTAAGAGAGCCACTTGCCACCACAATATCTGCTGTTGGCAACTTAGTTGATGAAAAATCCCCTTTAATAAACGCGCAATTATGTTGATGCTCAAAATGTTTTTTTGCTTGTTTAATGAAACTCCCCTGCTGATCAACACCGGTATAAGACTCTACACAGGAACTCATATCAAGAAAGGTTTTAAAATCACCATAACCACAGCCTAAATCTAATACACGTTTACCATCAAAATTAACGGCTTTAGCTATGGTTTTAAAACGTAGAAATTGAGATTCAGTCGAATTCCAACCTAATGATCTAGCATGATCACCTGCATATTGTTTCAGTCTTTCATCATGATAAAGACGAATACTCAATCTATCTAATAAGTGCATATGTTGTTTTAGTCATGTTTCATTCTTCGATTTCTAAGAAGTGTACTCTTAATAAGTCACATTTTCATTAGCCATGATAACTGGTAGGCCTCAATTAGCGACATCACCACAAATAAAGATAGTAAGCATTTATTCTCACTCATGCATTTGAGTCTTGCTCTATAATCAGTACAATGGCCGACAAATACTTTTAGAGCACTCTTTAATCATGCCAGGTCCTTCTCTCTCAAAACAGCTTTTTCAAATGACATGGCCAATGATGTTTGGGGTTCTTTCTCTTATGAGCTTTCAATTAGTCGATAGTGCCTTTATCGGCCAACTTGGGATACTTCCTCTTGCAGCTCAGGGCTTTACCATGCCATTACAGATGGTCATTATCGGTTTACAAGTGGGATTGGGGATTGCGACAACGGCGGTAATCGCACGAGTGTTAGGTGCTCAACAATCAAAGAAAGCCAAACAACTTGCCGGATTAGTCCTTATTCTAGGGGCTCTTATGGTATTTGCTATGTGCTTACTCATTTGGTTCTTTCGAGGCTTATTACTTGACCTACTAGGCGCAGAAGCCAATGTATTTCCCGTAATAGATAGTTACTGGCCAGTATGGTTAGCCAGCTGTTGGGCAGGTGCAATGATCTATTTAGCTTACAGTGTGTGTCGTGCCAACGGTGATACCAAACTACCGGGCTTAATGATGATGGCGACTAGTATCTTAAATATGATCCTTGATCCTATTTTCATCTTTCAATTTAACTTAGGGCTAAACGGTGCAGCTTGGGCAACTATAGTCTCTTTCACTATTGGCTTTTTTATCATTCTTCCCTCCATTTTTAAGCGTCATTGGATCTCTTTTTCATGGCACGATCTCAATATTTTACAATCCATTAAAGAGCTAAACGCAGTAATGGCGCCAGCAATGATGAGTCAGTTACTGCCACCCCTCTCTTCTATGATGGCAACGAAAATTATCGCTGGTTTTGGGGCTGCTGCCGTTGCAGGTTGGGCGATGGCTTCTCGTATCGAGTTTTTTGCTATTGTCGTAGTACTTGCACTTACCATGTCAATTCCACCAATGGTTGGTAGAATGTTAGGGGCCAAAGAGTTCGACGAGATTCAAAAACTCATTAAAATCGCGGCTAAATTTATTCTCACTTGGCAGGTTGGCCTTGCGGTTCTTCTGTTCATTATTGCCAAACCACTCGCAAGCCTGTTAAGTACCGACAGCAATGTCATTGATATTATTTACCATTATCTATTATGGGTTCCCGTCAGCCTTGGCTCTTTGGGTATCTGCATGTTAATGGTGTCAACCTGTAACGCCCTTGGTGTATCTATGCGCGCTTTGGTGATTTCAATCCTTCGCCTATTTATCTGTTTCTTGCCCATGATATGGCTAGGTTCAAATTTATTTGGCTTATATGGCATCTTTATGGGTGCATTAATTGGCAATAGTCTCGCAGGTCTCATGGCATGGGTTATGTATAATCAAGCGATTAATAAAATTCAAACAGACAACCAAAATTAAGGGAATATCATGAACACAATGACGATACCTAAAAATAAACGTGATGAGCTTGTACAACAATTCCAAGATTATTTCGAACAAGAACTAGACACAGAACTAGGGCAATTTGATGGAGAGTTCTTACTGGATTTTATAATTAAGCAAGCAGGTCCGGTTTTTTATAATCAAGGATTGGCTGATGCTCAAACGATTATTGAGCGAAAAACACAAGATATTGCTGATGAAATATATGAAATTGAAATGACTGAAAATTAAGTCCTCCACCTCAACGCCGACTAAAGCAATAAAGCCAACACCTACAGCAATAGATAAATTAAAATTTAAAATATGTATTATCCATAGGCCACCAATCATACCTAACAGCAATATTACAATGATAATTAACACTTAATAAACCCGCTTAAAACTAAGATAAAGAAGAAGCAGCATAATAATGCCAATCGTAATTGGAACTACCGTTGTTAAACTCTCATTAGCTCGTTGCATATATTCAAATTGACCAAACCATCCAAAAGAATAATCTGCAAGTAAATCTAATTGCTCATAGATGTAGTGGCATAGTGCTTTTGCATCGTTCACTTGATACTGGGCAACTGCATAGTTTTGGTCTTGACGTTTATCGGTAAATAGCGGGATATTCATTGTCACAAAAGCACTCACTAAATCAGACGTAGGTTGTACTTCCATACCATTAACTTGACAATAGGCTTACATTACTTCTAGACCAAATTGAAGAGAATAAGATCCATCGGTAATTTCGACTTTGGTTTTCGTTGCGGATATCGCTAATTCACTCATTTTTATTGTTGGATTAAGCTTTAAATAAGTCATTAAATTTAACAGTTAATTCAATATCGACTATTCTAGAGCTTTCATACCTTGCAATATTTTCTCAGCTAGATTATGTACCTATTCTGTGATTTGTACATAAATCTGGCCTTACAATTGACCATTTGTTTGCAACTTTTCACCTAATCGACTCATTTGAAGCTGAGCTTGCAGGAAGTCTTGACTTTCACCTTTCGCAAAATTGGTATTAATGTAGGTTTCCATATCTAAAAATACTTGGCGATTCTCATGCAAAAGATCTTCTGATTTTTATAAATATCCCAACTTAATCCATATCTGGTAATTGCATTTGCCACTTCTAACTCACGTACTCGAACCTGCATTACTAACACATCGGTTTATTGTCCCAGTTTGCTTTTGTTGTAAGTCTAAACTTGAGCCTCGATCAAACTTTTGCTTTAACCCGACCGACATATTGATCATAGGATCTTCATCAAATTTAAAACTGTTTACGGGTAAGTTACCAAAACCGACTTTTAACGTAGGATCGGCAAGCATTAACTCACAATACCTGTAAGATTGTGCGTACATTTGCTCTCTAATTGCATCAGAAGAGTGTGCTTTTTCGATAAGCTGTGTTAGCTGACTTTCTACCATCACTTGATTTGAAATCATTAATGAGATGGCATACTGTCAGCCATAGGAGACAGTGACATTAGATTCTGAGGAGTAGGCATATTCATGGCCATTGCTTCCATTTTCATTGGATAGCTGCAAGCACCACTAAATTGTATTAATGCCATCAGCGTGAAGCCTGTCACTAGCCATTGCGAAAAAGAAGAAAAGACTATAAATACCCCATATACAGAATTAATCTAATACTTAAGCTTCTACTAAGAGGAAGGTGAATGATTTTATGTGAAAGCTCTCACATTTATGAAAACATTCAATGCGAGAATCTCAACGAATTAATCTAACGCATATATTTTGTTAAAAGTCCTTGTTAGATTACGCAAAAATTTATGGATGTCATTTAATGGAAAACTCAAAAAAAATCGCAAGCTTAGAGCTAGGAAGACTTGTTGCTATGTTTGCGATTATTGCTTTGCACTCACAAGTATTTATGACGTATCTACTGATGGATGATATTCCCGTCTTTGGCTATGCTTTTAATCAATTCACTCGTTTTGCCGTTCCTTTCTTTTTCATTTTATCCGGCTATTTTATTCAACCTAAGTTAACTGCGGTTCCTTTAAAAACAGTACAGTCTTATTGTGCTCCTTTACTTAAAATTTGGTTAGTATGGAGTGCTTTATGCCTAGTGATGCCTTTTAACTGGAAAAAAGTTACTGAAAACGGTTATCTAACAGAGCGTACAGGATACTGGAACTGGCTAACTCAAAACCCTATTAATGCTATTATGGAAGGCGGTATGGTGCACTTATGGTTTATTCCTGCACTTATTATCGCGGTTGCTATTATTGGTGTATTAGTTCACCTTAAAAAAACAACATGGCTTATCCCTGTCGCTGTGATTCTTTATGTGTATGGCCTTGCAGGCGGTAGCTACCAAACGCTTACAGAAGTTTGGACTCCGTTCTTTACTCGAAATGGCCCTTTCTTTAGCACTTTAATGGTAGTCATAGGATTTGAATTAAGAAGAAGAGCAATCACGCTTTCATCAACTAAAGCTACACTCTTATTGCTGACCGGTTTTACCATTCACTTTAGTGAAGCGTATTGGTTAACAAAATTTGATATACCATTTAAATTACATGACTTTTTAATTGGTACACCACTCATTGGCATCGGTCTGTTTTTTCTATTATTATCTAAGCCACGACTTGGTCACCACCCTATCACCTTCGGGTTAAGCAAACATGTTCTTGGTATTTATGTATGTCATTTACTCTTTGTGGTTGTGCTCTTAAACATTACCGCAATGATGGGGATAACATTAGCAATGCGAGATTTTGTCATTGTATTTGGCACCGCAACCGTATCTACAATGTTTGTATTGATCATGGATAAAACACCATTTAAACGAATTTTATTCAGATAAAAAAAATGCCGATGCATACTTTAATTCTATGCATCGGCTTCAACATTACTTTATTATTAACTCAACGCATCAAAAGCTTTTTTAGCTTCATCACTTGCCATTACGCGTCCATGACCCAAACCTGTTGTTGGATATAGTGTGACATGATTAATATGCTCAGCTGCTGACTTTGAAAGTTCAAAACTGGTAAAACGATCTTCTTTATCATGCACTATAATGGTTTGAGTGGTGCGTTGTTTTAAACGCTGATACGGATTAAAACTATCAATAGACCGCTGATATTTATCCTCTATATCACCAACAATCGCTTTAAATAATTTTATAGAGTACCCAGAACGCTCAATACTATGGAATAAATTCTCGGTATAGTTAAGTACTGGTGCAATTAACAATAAAGGTGCATCATCCAATTTCATATGGTGACATTCCAGTACAGCAGCCGTTCCCATGCTATGTGCGACTACACCCACCACATCATCACAAGAATCCAATATCGCATTTAGGCCTTCAATAAACGCAGGTAAATGAGCATGTTTTCCCTCACTCTCACCATGAGCAGGGTGATCAAAAGCAACGGCGGTAAAACCTTGAGAAGCGATGTGCTCCATTAATGGATAGAATTGGCTCGAATTCCCCGACCATCCATGAGTCAGTACCCAAGTAGGACCAGAGCCAAGTTGATAAAGACTAAGCTCTCCTTCTGATGAGTTCAACTTACTCTTTATTAACCATTCTGGCTCAGAGTTTTTTGGTCTGGTTCTTACTGGGGTCAATAGTAGCTTACGCCCCATCTTCTTTGCATGACTTGGGATCAATAAGTGATGCAAACGAGTTACTGCATTTAAAGTACTGCGTTTGAAGCTAAACTTGTTCTCTGTACCAAAGTAAATTTCCTGACTCATAAGTACGTCCATTTATAATTTTATCTGTTTATCTTATCTAAAGTATCCTCTTTGTCGATAGAGCACTTTAAAATTTAACAATTAGATCACAAACTCTATTGTGTAATCTAAAAATATACCCGAATCATAACATGCATAAAAAATGCATGTTATTAGTTTTTATTTAAGTTATACTTATTTTGTCCTTACGAATTGAGAAAATCTTATGATTAATATTACAGATAAAGCTGTCGAAGAAAAAATCCCACCCGTCCTACGTTTAGGGTTTCGACCGTTTTTTTTATTAGGTAGCATCTATGCGATTATTGCTGTCACTGTATGGGTATGGGCATTTCAAACAGGTCAACCAACTAACCTAAACGTACCTGCTCTTTGGTGGCACGTACATGAAATGCTCTTTGGTTTTTCAATGGCGATTGTTGCTGGTTTTGTGTTAAGCGCCGTTCAGAATTGGACAGGTGTTAAAGGGACTTCTGATAAACGACTCGGTTTCATTGTCTTATTATGGCTGTTACCAAGAGTATTATTCTGGACTTCTGCGCCACTTTGGTTAATTTCAAGTATCGAAGCATTGTTCATGCTGGCTATTGCGTATGAAGTTGGATTCCGTGTAATCAAAACCAAAGGCGTTCGTAATTTCTTTTTTATTCCATTATTTTTAGTCGCAATTGCTGCCAATTTCGCAAGTTACGCTACGATTAAAGGCATGCCGCCATTTACTTCTGCTGCGGTTTGGGAATCTATGCTTTGGTGGTTTACGCTATTAATTTCAGTAATGGGCGCTCGTGTTATACCTTTCTTTACTGCACGTCGCTTTCAATTTGAAAAAGCTCAGCCTATTCTTTGGTTGGATGCACTATGCAATATCCCATTAGCTATGCTGTTTATTTTGAGCTTCTTCCCTCTGACCTCAGAGCAAGTAAGTCCATATTTAATGATCATTGCTGGCGTTGCTCAATTAATCCGAATGATCCGTTGGAAAGGATATAAAACACTGAGTGAACCGCTGGTTTGGTCTCTTCATGCTGGTTATCTTTGCATCCCTTTTAGTTTATTGTTACGTGGCTTAAGCACCGATTACTTTATCTCTCATACAGGAATTCATTTATTTGCTATTGGTGCATTAGGCGGCGTTATTTTAGCTATGATAGCTCGTGTTACTATGGGGCATACTGGCCGCGAAATCTACAAAGGTCCATCAATGGGACTGGCTTATAGTGCAATCATCTTAGCGGCGTTTATCCGTTCATTTGGGGTTATTTTGTTTCCTCAATATATGATGGAGTTAATCAACATTACTGCAGCTCTTTGGGCTATCGCATTTGGTTTATTTGTTTGGTATTTTGCTCCTATGCTATGGTCAAAACGCGTAGATGGGCACCCAGGTTAATTTACTTCTCGAATTAATTAGATCTCACTCACAATTTGAGTCTTAAAGTTCCAACATTAACTATAGTTAATGTTGGAACAATCTTTTGTTAATCCACTCTTTTGTATTCTTCTCTTAGTTTAAAAATAACAGACTAAATTTTAAGGAATACAATATGAATGTATTAGGTTACATGCAAAAAGTAGGTAAAGCGCTGATGGTTCCTGTCGCTACGCTTCCTGCTGCCGCGATATTAATGGGTGTTGGTTACTGGATGGACCCAACGGGTTGGGGTGCCAACAGCGTATTCGCTGCGTTTTTAATTAAATCAGGCGGAGCTATCATTGATGTGATGCCAATGCTCTTTGCCATTGGTGTGGCGTTTGGTTTAAGTAAAGACAAAAACGGTTCCGCAGCACTCGCTGGTTTCATTTGTTTTACCGTTGTTACTACCCTTCTTTCTCCTGCGGTTGTAGCCCAGCTTGAAAGCATCCCTTTGGATCAAGTTCCTGCGGCGTTCGCTAAAATCAACAATCAGTTCATCGGTATTATTGTCGGTATTATTTCTGCTGAAATTTACAACAAATACTCTACGGTTGAGCTACCAAAAGCTCTTGCTTTCTTTAGTGGCAAGCGTCTAGTTCCAATCCTTACCTCAATTGCGGGTATGGCTCTATCATTCGTACTTCTTTACGTATGGCCTGCTATTTTTGATGCACTAATCTCGTTTGGTACTCAACTTCAATCAATGGGTGCGGTAGGTGCAGGTCTATTTGGTTTCTTTAACCGTTTAATGCTAAGTGTTGGTATGCACCATGCGCTTTACCCTGTGTTCTGGTTTGATGTTGTGGGTATTAACGATATTCCAAACTTCTTAGGTGGCGCACAGTCTATTGCT
>JAAGZR010000285.1 GCA_024206155.1 Aliivibrio sp. | reverse complement strand
CCATCAACTCCTCTGCTAACAGGATCTTGTTTAAATGTAGATCGACTTAAATTAGCAGGACTTGTAAAGCCAGAGTTTGCTGCAATCGATGGACGTTGTGCTGCACCATCACCACCTGATTCCATCAGATCAGTTTTGGGACGAGATGACAGTAATGTCGGATTACCAAAGAACTGTAAGTTCTTTCTCATGTTATGCACAAGGCTATCGTGAATAACAATGTGATTTGCTAGTGCATCAAATTCTCCACTGCCTTCCATGGAGAAACCCTTTGGATTATTAAAGATTTCTACGCAAGGAATAAAACGTAAAGTATTAGCTACTTTCTCTGTTTTCCCTGGCATTTGAATGTTGACATTATCAAAAGACATCTCGCCTTCTGAATGCGTCTCTTCAATTGTGTTTGCTTTAATAGACAAACGAATATAACGTTTCTGTCCTGGCGTTTGGTTAGGATCACCAGTTAAGTTATAGGTGCCAATGTCTTGGAAACCAGAATTTGGTTTCTTTACCTTATAGCTATAGATGATGACAACTTCTTCTAGTTCACCATCGACGTTGTAATAAGAACGATACTCATGACTACGAAAATAATAGAGACGATAATTATTCTCAGTAGGCCGGATATAAAACAGTCCTTTTCCATCACATAGGAAATAATCCCATATTGAATCAAGACGTGTATCTAGTTTGTTATATTTGACAACTTTATCGATAAAATCTTTGCGTTGATTACCAAAGTTGTCTTGAGAGGGAAAAAATTCAACCCCTTGGCGAATACCAAAGAGTTTCATCTGGGCAATATGTGACGCAACAATACCGGTGTCGATACCAGCTCCACCATCACGCTCTACGTAAGCATCAATGATTTCTTTAAGACGAGCCTTAGCGTCAGCCATTTAACTATTTACTGCCCTTTTGTTTATACATCCTAGCAGCTCTGCCTGCTTTTTTAGCTTTCTCTGTGTTAGGAACAAACTGTTTTCCTTT
>JAAGZR010000025.1 GCA_024206155.1 Aliivibrio sp. | reverse complement strand
CTCCTTCCGAGGGGAGGCTCTAAGTTGTGTTACGAATAGATAACTAGACGCGCTGTTGTTTAAGTGTTACTTGCTGTCTTTCGATATTGTTAAGCTTCCGTTTATCGCGTTAAAGCCTGAGCTGCCATTTACAACAAGCCAATAAATGAGCTTTAAGACTGCAAAAAAAAGAATTGCTCGGCGTTAACCGTGCTTTTTATTATCTAGCCTTCCATATTATATCGTAAGGATTGAAATTTTCTGCGCCTGTTGCAGTGTTTAAATATCTTACCTTCATTGTGCCAGTCCCTAAAGCGGTTACTTGTGGTTCAATAGTTAACACTGCATCACCGATTGATGCAAAGTCAATGGCAACTTCGTAATCTACTGGTACGGTTGTAAGCCCTGTTGATATGTTAGCACCAGCAGTATGATTTGATATTTTACCAAAAGCAGTAAAACCGTTTGCGATCACTCTGTCAGTTCTAATAAGCTTACCGTTACCAATTAAAGTGACTTTAGCATCATCAATGACATTTTTAGGATCGTTAAGGTAAACAACAGCATTGTCTTGAACAAGTATGTGTTGAATATTTGCATCGGCACCAATTATCTTAGGGTCATTGATGTAAACAACAGCGGTGTTCATTGCTCTAAATAAATAAGTAGTGCTGTCAACGGCTGAAGGTGCAGCAAATGTCGGGTAATTGAATGTTACCTCACTATCTGATTGACAACGAATAGCCTCAGTATTAGTACCCAGTGTTCCGGTATCTTGCTCAAAGTTAGGGCTATTGAATATAATACCAAATGAACCGAGGGCAATATTTACGTGTGGCGCTCCGGCACTTCCTGAGTTGTAAGCGTTAAATACAAAATTCTTGCAACCACTCATAAACAACCCGTTAACAGTTGGCTGTGAACTATAACAGTTATTTATGGTATGGTTTATTAATTGTCCAGAACCAACAAACCTAAAGCTTTCTCCACAAAAATTAGCTCTTACATTGTCTAACTGATTGCTAAATGCGTTAGAGCTGGACTCATAACCTACGCCAAACCAGTTTAAAGATATATCTTGGAAATGAGCGTTAACAGTGGTTACAGCATCAGTAAGATCAATTCCTTTGCCAGTTCCGACACTTTGAGTCGCAAAACCTTCCTGATAGAATGCCATCGACTTTATTGTAGTTGATCTAAATTCTTTTGTTGCTGGAACAGTAAATGCACTATCAGAAGAGAGTGGAGTCACAAGAAAGGTGCTAACTTCACCATCACCTTCCATACCAAGAGTGTATTGATTGAATGAAGTGAACTTTCCAGTAAACAATCCTGAAGGGAATCTTATGATTCCACCAGTATTTTTCTCAGCTATGTTAGTTAATTCTTGAGTTGAGTCAATATCATTAACACCCCAAGACGGAGCGTCTATATAAGACGCTTTCCTTAAAACAAGAGCCAAAGTAGGAACACCAGTACAAGCAACTATGTCCTTATTATTAGGCGTTACAGTAGAAGCTAGAACAACACTCCACATACCACCGCCACCATTGCCCGCAGTGCGATCTTCAAGGTATATTTTATCTCCATCAGCTAGCTTAGTGCTTGTTACTGCATCTGATAGTTCATCAAAGTATCGAACGTAATCTTCGTTAATGTAGCCCGTGTCTCTTATTGCGCTTATATAAGTACCGCTAGGGTAACTATTAGTTAACGTAACTTGGTTTAATGATTGATTGTAAGAGTAATTAACGCTCTCTAGTATTCTGCCGTTATCTGCGCCAGTGCCGTTAATATAAAAACTTGCGCCTTCTGTGTTCACGGTGAATTGTACTAATACTTGACCGCTAGTTAATTGAATTGTTTCTATTGCGCTTGAGCCGCTACCGCCGCCCGCTGCGTCTGTGATTAGCTCGTTTTCTATTTTTACTTGTGTCGGCAAGCCTTGGTCAATAACAATGTCATAAATACCGTTGGCAACTTTAAAAGAGTAATTCCCCTCGTTATCAGCGTTGATAGGGTTGGTTATGGTTTGTTCGGCTGCATTGAATAGCTCGGCCTTTGTTACTGTTCCCGCTTCGTATACTGTTACTGGCTTACCTGCGCCAGCGTTGCCCGTAGCTGTTGTGTCAAACTTTATGACTATCGAATTATTATACGTTCTCATTTCTTAAACTCCGCGCTCAAAATCAAATGTTACATTAATGTCTTTGGTTGTTTCTAAGTTGCCGTTGCCTGTG
>JAAGZR010000024.1 GCA_024206155.1 Aliivibrio sp. | reverse complement strand
TTCACGCGTTTCAGTGGGTTTGTTTCTGAATAATACATTGACGTTGCATTACACATTGGCGATGGATAGAAGTTCTGAACCTGATCACACTCAAGGTTGTTCTTTTTCAGCCACATCGCTAGGTTCAGCATGTCTTCATCTTCTGTGCCCGGATGAGCAGAGATAAAATAAGGGATAAGATATTGCTTCTTACCGGCTTCTTGGCTGTATTTTTCAAACATAGACTTAAAGCGATCGTATGTACCCATACCTGGCTTCATCATTAAATCTAATGGGCCTTTTTCGGTATGCTCTGGTGCAATCTTCAAATAACCGCCAACGTGATGGGTCACTAACTCACGCACGTATTCTGGAGATTCAATGGCTAAGTCGTAACGAACACCAGAAGCAATTAATACTTTATTAATGCCTTTGACTTTACGTGCTTCACGGTACAAATCAATTGTATGTACGTGATCAGTATTTAACTTGTCACAGATCTTAGGGAAAACACATGAAGGGCGACGACAGGTTGCTTCTGCTTTAGGAATAGAACAACCTAAACGATACATGTTCGCGGTTGGGCCACCAAGATCTGAAATTGTGCCAGTAAATCCTGGAACTTTATCTCTAATTTCTTCTAATTCATTGATAATAGATTTTTTAGAGCGGTTTTGAATAATACGACCTTCGTGTTCAGTAATACTACAGAATGAACAACCACCAAAACAGCCACGCATAATGTTAACTGAGGTTTTAATCATGTCATACGCAGGGATCTTTGCTTTGCCATACATAGGGTGTGGAACACGTGCATAAGGCAAGTCAAACACAAAATCCATCTCTTCGGTTGTTAGAGGGATTGGTGCTTGGTTTACCCATAATTCACGATCACCATGACGCTGAATTAATGCACGGCCAGAGTATGGGTTAGTTTCTAAATGCATAATACGACTAGCGTGAGCATAAAGAATACGGTCACCGTTTAGTTTTTCATACGGTGGAATACGAATCGCTGTTGTTTTTGAATCATGGCTTGAAGCTCGAACCGTAATAACCTGCGGCTGTTCTTCTTTTACTTCCGATTTGTTGGTTTCGCACTGCTCTTCTGTTGCGTATGGATTGATTGGAACAAAGACAGCTTTGCTTGGTTTTTCAATACGAGAAGAATCAATGATTTTAAAACCTTCAGGCTCTGCTGGTAAGTTTACTGCAGTACCACGAATGTCAGTCATGGTTTTTACATCTTCGCCATTGGCAAGGCGATGAGCAACTTCAACCAATGCACGTTCAGCATTACCAAACAGAAGAATGTCACCTTTGGCATCAAACAGTACTGAGCGACGAACTTTATCAGACCAGTAATCGTAATGTGCTAAACGACGTAGGCTTGCCTCAATACCACCTAAAACAATAGGCGTATCTTTAAAGGCTTCACGACAGCGTTGAGAATATACCAGCACAGCACGGTCAGGACGCTTACCACCTTCATTATTTGGGGTATAAGCATCATCATGGCGAAGTTTTTTATCTGAGGTATAACGGTTGATCATTGAATCCATGTTACCCGCAGTAATACCAAAAAATAGATTTGGTTGACCAAGAGCCATAAATTCGTCTTTATTGTCCCATTTTGGTTGGGCAATGATACCAACGCGAAAGCCTTGTGATTCTAGCAAACGTCCGATGATCGCCATACCAAAACTTGGGTGATCCACGTACGCATCCCCAGTTACAATGATAATGTCGCAGCTATCCCAACCAAGTTGGTCCATTTCTTTACGAGAAGTAGGAAAGAAAGGGGCTGTTCCATAGCATTCTGCCCAGAATTTAGGGTATTCGTTTATTGGAGTTACGTTATGCATTAGTTCACCTCAGAATTTGGAGGCGGAATTATACCGATTTGAGGTGAGTTTAACCAGAAAAGAAAGCCCTCAATATTAGTAAGGGAGTTTCATTGGGTACTAAAGTTATAGATATAAACGACATAGGTAGGTGATAGAAATCGCCAGAAAGGATAGGGTAAAAATAATAGTCGTATCTTTGATCATGATGGTTGTGCCTGTTTTTGTCATAGGTATTGATAAGCTAAATTTAGCTTTATTTCATAAGATTTACGTGAGCATTAGGTAAATTGTTTGTAAGGAAAGTGCCTATTGGCTAAAGCATCACAGAATAAAACGAATAAAATCAAAAAAAACGCCAGTAGTATTAACCACTGGCGTTTAAGAATCGTTATCTAACTTAATTATGCATACATTGGAACAAGTACCATGGTTCCTGCAATTACAGTGATTAAACCACAAATAACAGGGACAGAAGTACGTTTCACAACTTCAAATGGGCTGATTTTCGCCATACCAGATGTCGCTACAATAACGCCAGATACTGGAGAGATTGTGCGACCAAGGTTAGATGCTTGAAGCATTGGGATGATAAGGAATGCAGGGCTAAGACCCATTTTACCAGCCAATTGTGGTGCAAGTTCTACGAATGCATAGAAAGGTGCGTTACCAGAACCTGTTGCAATAGCCGCTGCTACTGTTAGACCAGTAAGAAGAAGCATTAATGCAACACCACCAGCACCCGCAGAATCAGCAAGGTGAAGTAAGTTATCAATCGCACCAACAGACATTAGGCCTTGTGCAAATACACCTGCCGCAACTAATAGCATTACCACGCCTTTAAAGGCATCAGCCATACCTGCATAACAAGATTCTAGATCTTCTAGCGTTGCTCTGCCATCTAGTTTATTAGTGATAAAGTTAATGACTGCACCAATGAAGATTGAACCCACAACGATAGTATAAATATCTAAAGATAAGCCTGGAATAGTTTCGCCATTGAAGACAAAGACACCAACGATTGGCAAGAAAGGTAAAATCGCATAGTAAGAAGGAGCGTTTACTTCCATTGCAGAAATATCTACTTTTTCCATTGGCGTATTTTCTTTCTTATCTAGGTATTTATTCCAGAAGAAAGCCGCTGCTGCCATTACAATGATTGCACAGATTGAAACAGGTAATACCGTCTCAACTGCAAATGTATGTAGAGGAAGGCCAGATTTTTCTGCTGCAACAATAACGTCACCAGAAGTAGGAGAAAGAATGATTGCCGCTGGAGAGGCACAAACAGCTACTGCTGCTGGGCGAGAAATCCCCATTGCTGTCATCATTGGGAATAGTGTTGCCATTAATAGCACACCAAGACCCGTTGCTGAACTCACTGCAAGAGACATTAAACACGCCACGATATATGCTGCAACCAGCAAAACATAAGGTGATTTAATAAATGCTAATGGTTTAGAAAACTGTTTTACAACCACATTGTTTGCGCCAATGTGAGTCATGTAAGAAGCAAAACCACAAAGTAGCATGATCTGCATACCTAGGCCGCCCCCACGATACTGCAGCATATATTTCACATACTCTAGCGCATCAGTTAGTAAATTACCTGTCGCGGTTACTTTTGCTGGTAGAACGGTATGACCTAATAAGCCAGCAATAATAAGTAGTGCCAAACCAGCAGTGAGTAATACGCCAGCGGCCTTATATCCTTTTACGATAAAGTAACCGACCAAAACGGTAATTACTAAACCAATCATTAACTCCAACATGGAATTTTCCCCTTAAGATTTCAAAAATACAAAAATTGTGTAATTTATCTACATATTCCTACACATTTCGTAATGGAAACTTACCTAATTTTCACCTGTAGCACATCTGCTACTTAGCACCATCATGATCTAAAACAAATAAAAAATAATTCTGTTAATAAGATGATGCTTAACTGTTGTTCTTGTTGCGAGTAAAGGATAACGAGTTGAAAATTAACAAGCTGAAATTTGAGAACTCAACATAAGTTGATTGTTTTTTGAACGCCACTAGACGAAGCGAGAATAGCGTTTATACTATCGTCATTCTACTATTTAGCATTCTAAAATCCGGCCATAATTATGTTCTTTCAAACCTTACAATATATTCTTATTCCAGCTCTTTTAGGGGCGCAAATATTATTAACGATCATTTTGCATAAAGGGGATATTTGCCCAGGTCAACGAGGTCGTATACATAAATGGCTGCCAGTGTTGATTCTTGGCTGGTGTGTTATTGCAGGCGTAGGCATGAGTTACGCCTCAATTTTTGCGATTAATTTTGTTCCTGCCATCGCCATTGTTGGTTTTTACTTAAGTGTAAAAACGGGTAAAACGCGTGATAAAGGCCCCTTAATAGTTATGGCGCTGGCGAATGGTTTTGCGACAGCAAGTTTTGTTAATTTAGCATTGGGTTCAGGTTCATTTACGCAATTATTTTTTGCTGTTACTGGCCCGTTCTTATTTGGAGCATTATTAGCGCACCTCCTATTAACTCTAGCGAGAACTCGCTTGCAGGCGTTTCATAAATTATTACCTATTAGTGGAATAGTGAGTGGGATAGTCATGTCGGTTATCTTGTTATGTCAGACATTAAGTATCCATGAGATCTTTTTGGATAGAATGGCTGTTAAGCTCGGTATTGCGTTAAGTTTGATGTTAGTAAGTATTGGTTTTTGGAGCTTTCACTTATTCAAACAGCAAGCCGTGAAGTGGCAAAATCTAGCACTAGCAAGCGTAATTATGGCTATTTCTGGTTATTATCAATTTCAGTTGTTTTTTGTGATGTAGACCACGCATTCATTCTTAAAACTGGTCTACTCTAAATATATCTCTTAAGCGATATGGAGGGTGAAGATTGGATTTAAGTAATGCTCACGGACTAGAAAGTGGAATTCTACTCGGCATAATTAATGAAAAATTGCGATTGGAATGTCACAGTCTAGAAGAATTATCTAGTATGTACGAGCTTGATACACAAGGAGTTCAAGACAAGCTCAGTGGCTTGGGTTATCAATATGACCCATTAACGAATCAGTTTAAAAATAAATAGGTTTTTTAATACACGCAATAGAAAACACACTTCGTTTAAGTCATTTTAATTCCATCTAAATGACTCTGGCTCTGCTGTTTCGCAGTAGAGAAAAATGCTTGTAAATATTTTTTATCATGTTCGCTGTCTCTAACGGCAGCGAACAATCTTCGCCATAATCCTTTCCCTAGCGGTTTACTCTCAATCAAGCCTTGTCTTGAAAACTCACTGATAGCCCAATTAGGTAATGCTGCAACCCCTAAACCTGCTGACACCATTTGTATTAACATGAGTGTGTTCTCTGCTTGTTTCCATTTTGCTGGTTCTATATTGTTTGGCGATAGGAAATGTTTTACTACATCCAAACGCTGTTTTTGTACAGGGTAAGTCAGCATGGTTTGATCGAGTAAGTCCTCTGGTTCTATATATTCTTTATTGGCAAGCGGGTGGTTAGTTGCCATTACTAGGCGCATTTCGAAATCAAACAACGGCTCATAATGAACTTCTCCGCGAGGTTGAATATCAGAGGTGATAACGAGATCTAAATCGCCATTAACCAAAGCAGGTAAGGGCTCAAACCCAAAACCCGATGAAAAATCTAATTCTACTTCTGGCCAACCCACTTGATATTCTTTAATCGCAGGCATTAACCATTGAAAGCAAGAATGGCATTCAATCGCCATGTGTAGTCGTCCGTGTAAGTCTTCTTTTAAGCTTGCAATATCGTATTCAGCTCTGGCCATTTTCGGCAAAATATCATCCGCTAGTTTTAACAGTATTTCACCTTCTGATGTGAATTTTACAGGACGAGTTTTGCGTAAAAAGACATGGTTACCAAGTCGAGCTTCAAAATCTTTCAATTGATGAGAAAGCGCTGATTGAGTTAAATGGAGTGCATTGGCTGTTGCGGTTAATGAGCCAGTATCACGTAATGTAGTTAAGGTTTTTAGGTGTTTTAATTCAATCATTATTGTCCCTCAAGGTCCGTTTGAGTAAGTTCAACAACCTTCACAGTAAAGTGAAAAGGGCATAAAGTAAACATCTAGACGGCTAAATAAAATTAGTGTGTTTAAATCAAATTGGGCTTAGTTGAAATAAATTCATAATTAAAATGAAGTATTCGACGTTGTAGATAGTTCGAAAAAAAGTCATT
>JAAGZR010000284.1 GCA_024206155.1 Aliivibrio sp. | reverse complement strand
TGGTACTTCGTCGTTAGCAGTTCCTGCGCTCATTCTCTGAGATAACCAGTACTGGCGTAGGTCTTCTGGACAAAGTTCCATTTTTACTTGTTTGTCAGCGATAGAGATGTCTACTTGAGAAAAGTTTACATCACCGCTTGGGTTCCAACCACATGCTAGATCAGCGACGTTTAGGTCACCATCCATTAGGTTGATAGCTACAGTACCTGCTTGAAGACCAGAACGAACGTCAATGTCATTCATCAAGTCTGTAGTCAATACTGCTTTTGCGATCAAGTCTAATGAAAGCTCATCAGTATAGGTCGATAGGGCTGTTAGGTCAAATGCCATAATAATTGATGTTTGTTTAGTTTAGTTTGTTATTTGTTCTTTCTGATTTCTACAAGCTTTTCGTAGCGTGCTTCTGCACGATTTTTGATAGTTTTTGCTTCTTCAGAGAAGTTGTTTCTGATCTTTTTAGTAGCAGGCTGATCAGCGATTGCCTCAAAACGCTCAGTTAGAGTGTTTAGTTCTTCTTTTAGAGTGCTAATTTCTTCAGTGTATGGTTTGATAATACCAGCGATTTCAGATAGGAATTCTTGAGAACTAAAAGCCATTGCAACTTCTTCTTCTTTTTCTTCTTTAGCTTCGATATTCTCTTCAGCTTTCTCTTCGATCGATGAGATTTCACCATTTTCACCAACTGTAATTAGCAAACCTTCTGTGGTTTCATGTAGACCAGCAGGAGCGAATGGATCTTCGTCTGCACCTTCGCCAGCTCTAACAAATAGGATTGCTCCTGGTTGTAGCTCGCCTTCAGTATAAACTTCCGTTCCATCTACAAGAGTAGCTTCAGCCATTTCGACTTTAGTTTCCTCTTCTTTTTCCTCATTCTGGATTTCCACTACTTCTTCAGTTTCAGCTCCTAGTAATACTCTGAGCTTTGTGATTGCGTCGTTTACATTCATAATGAAATAGTTTTGTTTAGGTTACGTAACATATAGAAATATACCCATATGCAAGACGGACAAAAGTTGAAAAAAAGTTGAAAAAAGTTCACTCCAGATTTTTTTATGTCAAGAATTTTGTTTATATTAGCAGTATATTAATCAAAACAACACAAGTATTATGAATTCATTTGATTCGAAAGACGTGATGGAAACCGTCTCTAAAGAAACCATCAGAACTGCTGACTTTTTCAAGTTAGATGAAGTACCAATGCAACGTAACCATACACTACGTGCTAAAAAAGTAGCTAAAGAGCTAACAAGTTCATTTTTACCAACCGGTCTTGAGGTATCTATTGTAGAATATTCAAATGGTAAACGTCAAATCCTAAATGGTAACACACGTAAACATGTTTGGATGCATTATGACAACTATGGGGTCAAAGCGCCTTCTCATTTATTTGCTACAGTTTATAAAGTAGATAGTAAAAACATGGTCAGAAGTCTCTATTATTCAATTGACTCATCTGTTGCTGTTGAAAATAGCAAGCACAAGATTCAAGGTTATTGTAGAGAACTTGGTATTGAGCTAACTGATCGCAAGTTTATGACCGGTACTTTTACTAAAGCGCTTGAAGCTATTGCTGCACACTATGTAACTGAAGATGGTGATTATATTAATGGTAATATGAAAGCTATTATTAGTGAATTCAAAGATGAAATAGTAGCTCTTGATACTTTAGGTATTAGTGGTAGCAATATTTCAAATCAACCACTAATTGCAGCTTGTCTAATGGTACTCAAAAAATATGGTGCTCACAATAAAAAGGTATGGGATATGTTGGTTGAACTAAAGAATGGTCATGGTAACCGTACTGGTTCAGAATGTGATGGACTGTTCTTTATTAAATATGAATTACCAACTCGTCTTGGAGACACATGGGGTAAAACTGATGGAGTTTCACTACCTAGTAATTTGAATCTCATTCTTTACTGTTTAGACAAATATCTAGATGGTACTATGTTTAGTAAAATTGGTTGTACAAAAGACCGCTATTTTGAAACTTTTTGGGAAGACTAACATATAATTTGCAGGTTTACGCAGGAGAGAGAAGGTACTAGTCTAGCTGGTCCTTCTCTTTTTGTGCCTTTCGACGGTTGGCAAGAATTCTTTGTATGTTTAGCCAAAGTGCCGTTACTAATATAGCAACTGTTAGTATATTTTGTACTTGCATCATCGACATGCCTATACTACCTATAGTCGCAATGTTTGCAATAGAGTCTTTTACTTCGTTCATTATTTCTTGATAGCTTTTTCTATGAAGTTACCTGCGATTGAATAGCCATTTAGTTCACCATTCTTGATCTTGTTCCAAGTATCTTTATTATTTATCTTGTA
>JAAGZR010000283.1 GCA_024206155.1 Aliivibrio sp. | reverse complement strand
GTCATTTCTGACAAGGCTTCGTTGATGTTGGCGGAGCGGACGGGACTCGAACCCGCGACCCCCGGCGTGACAGGCCGGTATTCTAACCAACTGAACTACCGCTCCAATTTTTAAAATTCAGACTCTATCTGAATTTTCAAAAGTGGTGGAGGGATAGGGATTTGAACCCTAGAACCGCTATTAACGGTTGCCGGTTTTCAAGACCGGTGCTTTCGACCACTCAGCCATCCCTCCAGTGCGGTGAATAATAGTAATATCCTTACTTCTTGTAAAGGATAAAATTAAAAAAAATGACTGACTGCGCTATTTTTGTGCATTGTGCTTTATTTTTAACTCATTAAGTTGTTTTTTCTATTTAAAACAGACGGCATTAGACGTTGTTCTTCTTAAATGGTAGATATCAAAAATCCCTTTATGGGAAAGGGATTTTTTATTATTTATTTTTTAGGATGGTAAAATCGCTTCAACTCTGAAATACCCTGCATCAGTAAGGAGAGTTTTGGTTTCTCATCGGTCAGGCGATTATAGTTTTCGTCATAGACTTTATAATTACCAAACGTATCGATAACGACAGTGTTTGTATCTGTTATTAAGGCTATATTCTTTCTGTCACCAGCTAATAACCAATTACGTTCATTATCTTGATTTAATAAATTTAAACCGCTGCTGTAACTTTCTGCTGATGTCGTTGTTTTTAAAAATGACTCCATCAAGGTTGGTGCTAAATCTAAATGACTTGAACGAGTCATAATTAATTCAGGTTCTACTTCAGGCCAATGGATTAACATAGGTACACGAAGCTGATATTGACTGAAGTTAGTGCTTGAGCCCCAGCTATTAGTATTCGTCTCATCAAATTCAATACCGTGATTTGATGTAATGATAACGATGGTCTTTTCCCAATAAGGAGATTGTTTTAATGCGCTCAATACTGTTTTAAGTTGCTGATCAGTTTTTCTAACCGCTTCACGGTAATTTAGCTCAAAAGCACTTTGATCTGAGTTTTCTGTTGAAATTGGGCTTGTCGCATCATATTCAGAAACTGACGTTAGTTCTAAATAGCTAAACCATGGTTTATTAGGCGTTTGGGCTTTAAACCAATCATGCCACTGAGTAATAGCTTTGCTATCAGACATTTTTTCTTTAGGTTTGCCAATTTCATCTTTAGTAAAGATAATTTGTTGATAGATTGGTGAAGTAAAATTATCACCACTGAACAAGCCAAACTGATAATTACGTTTATGTAATTCTGTTAATATTGGTGACTCAATTTCTGAGTTTCTAAAGTTATCAACGTAGTTACCAGGCAAACCATAAAATAAACCGAATAAACTGGTTGGGTTATTACTGGCACTGTAATGATTGTTGTAATTTAGATTGTTCTGAGCAAAGCGAGTCAGGTTTGGAGTATCAGTATGATTTAAAGTGTCGGCACGAAGGCTATCGATCATAATGATTTGTAAGTTATAACCCATCTGTTTTGTTTTGAATCTAATTGGCTCAAGTGGGTAACGCATTGCTTCTTTTGCGCCGCCAGTTCCTTTTTCTTGAATTTGTTTCGCCAATGCATTGCGATCAATAAAACCGTGTTTTTCTAAAAAAGAACGAGCGGTCATTGGATAAGAGAGTGGAAATGTCGCGCGTTGAGCTGTTACTGGTCCATAAGCTGAAGCATCAGCCCATGTATGAATTAAATGACTCCCAATAAACGCAATAGCAAAGGTGACCGCAAAAGGACGACCAACATGTTTATGCGCAAGTTTGCGTAATTTATTCCATACCCATTCAGAGAGAGAGAGTTGAAGTAGGAAAATTACGGGAACCAGAATGAACAAATATTGCCATTGGGTGTTTAAATTTGATTTATCGTTGTTCAACAGCATATCCCAAACCAGTGGGGTAATATGCAAGTGAAGGGTTTGATAGGCGTAAGTATCTAGCAGCAGTAATGTCATACCTGCAGTTGCTATGACGACACTTAAAATTCGCATTAAGCGTTGGGATGGCGTAATAAAGGTTAGGGGGAAGAGTACAAGAATATAAAATCCAAAGACCAAAAAGCCAAAGTGACCTACCCAGTTTAATACCAGATAGGTCTGTCCAAGTAGCGTTTCAGGCCATGGTGATTGCGCTATATAACGAGTGCCAATAAGCATTGCAGCAATGATATTGAAAAAGCTAAACCAGTGGCCCCAAGTAATTAACTTGGAAACTTTTTCGCCGTAGGTATTTCCGCTATCAACCATGGTAATTGAATTCTCGCTCTTAGTGAGTTTTTGGTGTATCTAATGAGCTAAGTAGTGCTTGAGCAAATTTTTCAGCGATGATTTTACGCTGTTCTGCAGGCACTTCTTGGTTTAGTACATTTGTCGCAATGTTACCAACTAACATTAGAGATAGATCTGCTGGTGCACGATGCTTATCAAGTACATCGACCATCTCTGTTAACATTTGTTCAATTTGTTTGTTGCTGTATTTCGAAGTATTAATAGCCATAAGTCTTTTCAGTTAATGATAGTGAAAGCGGCTTATGATAACCTACTATGTACGTCAACTAAAAACCTTTTCTATTATGAGTTTAACCCTTTCAAACGTAATTTTACATAAATTAGTAAAAAATGAGCAAGATGAACTCGAAGTTTGTCTACGAAATCAAACTCTTGAGAACGAAGAGTTCACTGAAGCATTAGTTTCTGAGTTGCATCGTGTCTTTAACTCTAAAGCAGGCAAAGGATTTGGTGTATTCAAGACTGAGAGCGAGTTTGGGCATTGGCTAGGTTCTGTTCGTAGGAATGAAACGCCATTTTTAGAATTCAGTAATAAATCGGCAGAAAAATTAAAATCAGAGCTGATCAAATACCCATTTGCTGAAGAAGGTATTTTAGTGATTGCAGAATATCAATCTCTGGCAACAGAGTATCTATTTGTTGCGGTATTGCCATCAAACGAAAGTATGAAGGTAACGGAACAACTAGACATTAGTTCTACGGATTACCTTGATATCGCGAAAATGGATATTGCAGCGCGTATTGATTTATCAACATGGGAAACTAATGCGGATTCAAATCGTTACCTGACTTTCATTAAAGGACGTGTTGGGCGTAAAGTTTCTGATTTCTTCCTAGATTTTTTACAAGCCGATGTAGGTATGGATACTAAGGTTCAAAATCAGGTATTAATGCAAGCGGTTGAAGACTTCTGTGCTGACGAACGTTTAGAAAAAGATGAAAAACAACAATACCGTAAACAAGTTTATGATTATTGCAATGCTCAGCTTCAAGCGGGTGAAGAGTTAACACTTAAAGAATTATCAGGTGAGTTACCTACGTCTGAATCAGGCTCTAACTTTTATCAGTTTTCGGAAGAGCAAGGGTATGAACTTGAAGAGTCTTTCCCTGTTGATCGTACTGCAATGCGTAAGTTAACGAAGTTTGTTGGTGCCGGTGGCGGTTTATCATTAAACTTTGACGCGATGCTATTAGGGGAACGTGTTTTCTATGATCCAGAAACAGATACTTTGACCATTAAGGGCACGCCCCCTAACTTAAAAGATCAATTAACACGACGTTTAGGTTCTTCTGAATCATAATTGGCGATTTGCTCTTAAATATTTGAGAACTTGATTTTTGCAAAATGATATCCTATCTATTCTTTAATTATAAATTTTTGGTTTAGGTAGGATTGTTCATGAAATACACCTCTAAGCTTTTTGCTTCTAAATTCTTTTCTATCGTTTTGTCTCTTTTGCTACTTAATGGGTGTTCTCTACTTGAGCTTAAAATAGAGTCTCAATCAGAACCGTTAACAACGGCAGAACTTAATACTCGTATTTTAACCCGTGAGTACAGTAAACACTTCTTTAGTGAGGTGGAATCAACTGCGGATGAAATCTCAGCGATGTACCCTAAAGACGACACCTTGCATCAATCGTATGTTTTGCTATGGAAAATCCATGCAGAAGAAGAGCTTCAACAAGCGGCATATCAAGTATCTCCAAAAATTGCATTAATCGATACTTGGATCTTTGCTGCACAAATGGAACAATTTTTCTCACCAGAAGGGAAAGGTTCGGGTTTATTCGAGGGGGATGTGGATTTTCAAACAAGCCAATTATTGAACAATGACATAAAGAACATGGCAGAAAAGTTATTGCCAAGTTCAGAGTTTAGTGATGCTCAAGATTTTATTAAAGGGTTCGTTGCAGAGCACCCTTTTGATAGCTTAATGATGCGTAGAACACCCGCTTTAAAAGCGTGGTTAGCACATCAAAATATCGATGAAACAGAAGCGGTAGCAACATTAGGAACAATACCAGAGGCATTAGGTGATGTGTCTGATCGTTTAGGTTTAGTTTCTGAGCAAACGCCAAAGATAATGACATGGAAAGCGCAATTAATCGCCATGAATAGTAACGTGAATACGAATGATATAAATAAAACGATGGAGAGTTTGCGTCATACCTCTGAGTCATTCCAAGACTTTGTGAAAAATAATCCAGAGTATATGCAAAATCTAGCACAACAAATGAGTGTGCAATTACAACCACTGCTTGATGATTTAGATATGAAAACCGATGACAAATTAAATCAGCTTAGTGCAGAACGTGTGGCTTTAGAAATTATGGTCGCTCGTGAACGCCAAGAGCTCATAAATATGGTTGAAAGAGAGCGTAAGGCTATTGCCATTATTGTGTCTCAAGAGCGTGAAAAATTTACTCAAGACCTGGATAAAGTATCACAAGATGTGCTGACAATGGCGGTAGATAAAGTGATTGATTTGATTAAAAGTACCATCATTTACTTTATCTTGTTTATCTTAGCGATTTTCTTTGCGCCTTTAGGTCTGGGTTATTTCCTTGGTAAACGAGCTGCAATTAAGAAAACAGTTGCTTAATTATATCAATTTCAATAAGTACCATTAATTAGCTATACAATACCAATTTTCGTAAATAACTGATCATCCTAGCTGTTTAAAATACTCGATAACTGAGTTGAAATTTTTGATTGTAGAATGACTACTTATCGAAAAATGTCGTCTTGTTCTCAAGCATTTTTCAGCGCTATTACTGATCAATTACTTACTGTGATTGGTATAAGAATTAAACCGTTAGATACAAAAAATGCCAGTGACGTAATCACTGGCATTTTTTATTGGAGCGAGATGAGGTAATTATGCTGTTTTTGTTTCTACTGCAATGGCTTCATCTGTTTCTTCTGCTGTGATAGTTGGTTCACATTTATCAACAAACCAACCGAAGTAAGATGTCACAATCGTAACGATGATACATACGAAGCTTAACCACATGAATGGTGCGTAAGATAAGGTAGCAACGCCTAGGATACTTGCCATGTAAATACCGTTATCACTCCAAGGAACCATACCCGAGGTTAGCGTACCACCAAATTCTGCGTTACGAGAAAGGTTCTTACGTTTATAGCCTAAACGGTCGTAGTTTTTCGCACAGATTTTTGGAGTAAGGATAAGTGATACATACATCGCAGAGCCAAAGATGTTACCAAAGAAAGCGGTAGCAATAGTACTTGTTGCTAGAGAGCCAGGACCTTGAACGCGTTTTTCGAATAGTTTAGCAACCGTTTCTAGTACGCCAACTTTATCCAGCAAACCACCAAAACCTAAACCAAATACGATAACAGCTACAGAACCAAGCATTGAAGACATACCGCCACGATTTAAGATCGCATCAATAAACTCAACACCTGATGAAATTGAGTACGGAGCCCACGCTGTGTTAAATGCTGTTAAGAAGTCAATATCTTGAACCATTACCGCCCAGATAATCCCCAGCAGTGAACCAAAGCTGATTACTGGGAAAGAAGGCATACGCATTGCCAGTAGGCCAAGAACAATAACCACAGGAACAAATGAGAATGGAGAAATAATAAATTGCTCTTCCATTGCGAAGATAACAGAATCAACTTGGCTCATGTCTACGTTACCGGCAAAGTGGAAACCGAATGCAGTAAACATAATACCAGTGACTATGTAGCTGATAAGAGCAACAGGCAGCATGCCTTTAATATGCTCCATAACTTCAACGTTAGACATTGAAGAAGCAAGGATTACCGAATCTGAAAGCGGTGACATTTTATCACCGAAGTAACAACCAGACAGAACCGCCCCAGCAGTAATTGGTGCCGGAACCCCAAGACCTTGCCCAATCCCCATCATTGCAATACCAGCGGTACCAGCAGCACCCCAAGAGGTACCTGTAGCAAGAGCTGTTAATGAACAGATGATCATTGTTGCAAGAAGGAAGATAGAAGGGTGAATGGCTTTCAAGCCATAATAAATAATGGTTGGAACAATACCGCCAGAAATCCAAGTACCTACTAAAGCACCTACAGCCAAGAGAATTAATACCGCTCCTAGTCCATTGGAGATGCCGTTTAGGGCTGCTTTTTCTAAAGATTTGTAATCATGACCCAACTTAATACCTAAAGTAATAATAATGAACCAACCAATGTAAAGAGCTAGTTGGATAGGTAGGTCAAGTTGTGCCGTAAAAGAAAAGGCAAGTAGCAGAAATAGCCCTAAAGATATAATTACCTGCGCCAGCGAAGGTAACTTTGTCGTTGCTTGCTTCATGTAAAAAGCCTCTTTTTTATATGTATGAATAATATTCATACGATAAGGGATTGTGTTTTCTAAACGAGGTGCACTTTACCTTATGATCAGCAAGAGATCGATTAACTCTATAAAATTTGTGATTATTATCTCTAGTAGTGTTAATGGACCAACTTTAAGGTAATTAAATGGTTAAGTTTACGTTTTTATTTAATAATAATTTCATTTCTAGTTAATTGAATGATTTTATTTTACATTATTAAATTGGTAAATCTGTTTTTTTAATGAAGTTAATTGATAATTAATAGAGTAATCGTTTGCTATATTATTTATTTGTAAAATTTAGTAAAGTGTAACGTAATGTTAATGTTTTTATTTGTTGGTTTTTAAAGTGTTAGGTTGATAAATTGAATTAAGTTAGTAAAAGTATTATTTATGTTAACTTTTAATTTAATGACTAGATGAGTTAATTTTTTTATGCTGATTTTTTGGTGCTTTTTCCTTGAAGAATAAATTGAAATGTAAATAAAGTTTTCAGCGTAAAATGGAGGGAGTAAGGCAAATAGTGCTTGAGATTTTTTTCTGTTCATCATATAGATGGGGTAGAGACTTTATATTTTTTAGTATTAACAGGGAGAGTACAATGAGAGTAGGTTTAGTCGGCTGGCGTGGAATGGTAGGTTCAGTTTTAATGCAGCGTATGGTTGAAGAACGTGATTTTGACCATATTGAGCCTGTATTTTACACCACATCACAAGTTGGAATTCCAGCACCAAACCTTGGAAAGGACGCCGGTTTATTACAAGATGCATTTGATATTCAATCATTATTAAAGTTGGATGCAATTATTACTTGTCAGGGAGGAAGTTATACAGAGAAAGTTTATCCAGCACTTCGTCAAGCGGGTTGGAAAGGGTATTGGATTGATGCTGCTTCTACACTGCGCATGAAAGATGACGCAATTATTACGCTTGATCCTGTTAACTTCGAGCAAATTCAGCAAGGCATTCATGCTGGCACAAATACTTATGTTGGTGGAAACTGTACAGTAAGCTTAATGTTAATGGGCCTTGGTGGCTTGTATAAAGCAGGTTTAGTTGAGTGGGTGAGTGCAATGACGTATCAAGCAGCTTCTGGTGCTGGTGCGAAGAATATGCGTGAACTGATTTCTCAAATGGGTGTAGTGAATGATTGTGTAACGTCTGAATTGGCAAACCCTTCTAGCTCTATTTTAGATATTGATAGAAAAGTAGCAGAAACAATTCGTTCTGATTCATTCCCAACGTCGGAATTTGGTGCGCCATTGGCCGGTTCACTGATCCCTTGGATCGATGTGAAGCGTGAAAATGGTCAAAGCAAAGAAGAATGGAAAGCAACGGTTGAAACTAATAAGATCCTAGGTCTACAAGATTCTCCAATTGCGATTGATGGCACTTGTGTGCGTATTGGGGCAATGCGTTGTCACTCGCAAGCATTAACGATTAAGCTGAAACAAGATGTACCAATGGATGAAATTGAAGAGATCATCGCTACGCACAATGATTGGGTTAAAGTGATTCCAAATGAGCGTGACATTACCGCTCAAGAGCTAACTCCAGCAAAAGTGACTGGTACGTTATCAGTCCCTGTTGGCCGTTTACGTAAAATGTCGATGGGTAACGATTTCTTAAATGCCTTTACTGTTGGTGACCAATTACTGTGGGGTGCAGCAGAGCCACTTCGTCGTACATTACGTATAATTCTTAGCGAAAAGAAATAATCTCAAAATTCTAAATAGCGTTAATTGCAATAGTTGATAGAACAAAAAAGGCTTCCCATCAGAGTATCAGGGAAGCCTTTTTAATAGAATCAATCAACTTACTAGAAGATCAGTGAGTTAACTCACCACGTAAATTTTGCTGCATCATGGTACGCATGGTCTCATAAGGAAGATCTTTACTTAAAATATAATGAAGCTTGGCTAAAGCCGCTTCAGGAGTCATATCGTAACCACTGATAACACCTGCCTCAGCGAGCGCACAGCCTGTAGCATAACCTCCCATGTTTACCTTTCCTGATAAACATTGAGTTAAGTTAACAACCACAACACCACGCTCAGAAGCCTCTTTTAATTGTGCAAGAAGTTCTGGATTCTGTGGTGCATTACCTACCCCAAAAGTCAGAAGGATCATGGCATTAACTGGCTGGCGTAATGTGTTTTTAATCACTTCCGCTGAAATTCCCGGATACATGGTAACTACACCAATAGGTTGCGGGGTAATATCATTAACCGTGAATGCACCTTCAGGTTGTTTATTGATTTTGGCACCATTAATTTGGATATTAATACCCGCTTCCAATAGTGGTGGCAGGTTTGGTGATGAAAAGGCATCAAAGCCATCAGCATGTGATTTTGTACTGCGGTTGCCACGAATTAACTTGTTATTAAAGAATAGCGTCACTTCGTTGATAGGGTAGTTCGCCGCAATGTGTAAAGCGTTTAATAAGTTGCTTTGGCCATCAGAGCGTAGCTCAGCAAGAGGGATTTGAGAGCCAGTAATGATAACTGGTTTACCAAGGTTCTCAAGCATAAATGAAAGTGCTGAGGCAGTGTAGGCCATGGTATCCGTACCATGAAGAATCACAAATCCGTCGTATTTATCGTAGTTAGCACGAATATCATCTGCAATGCGTTGCCAATCTTCAGGCGTCATATCAGATGAGTCAATCAGTGGCTCATATTCGTGAATGGTGAAAATAGGCATTTCTGCACGATGGAACTCAGGCATTTTTTTTAATTGATGTTGCATGAATCCTGCAGCAGGAACATAGCCATGATCATCAGATTTTAACATGCCGATTGTGCCGCCAGTGTAGGCGATGTAAATGTGTTTTCTTTCCATAATAACAACGGTACAGAGTTATGGGAGGTGGTGCGATTATACTGTGCATTTGGCATAAAGAAAGCCCGACATGTGTCGGGCTCGTCATGCTTTTATAGATTGCTACAGTTCAAACAGAAGAGATATTGCCCTTTTGGATCATTAAAGTTATTCAACATGTTGATGTCTGTTGCAACTTTGCTGATGGTCGGTTGCAATGCTTCGGGAGCAAGTGAAAATAATTCTGTCTTGATATTGGCGTTAAAGCTCATGCTTAACTCTTCAAGAAATTGCTCCATTGGAGATAGTGGCTCTTTAACCCAGTAGAGGTTATATGACTCCATATTGGCTAATTGAGCTGCGGCTTGTACTGCATCATCAAAATCGCCTAATTGATCAACTAAACCATGTTTTAGAGCGTCTTTACCTGTCCAAACACGACCTTGTGCTACTTTATCAACCGCTTTTAAGGATAGATCACGATGGATACTCACTAGTTTAATAAAGCGGTGATAGCCATGTTCGATACCTAACTGCATTACTTGAGCAACATCATTATTTAACGGACGAGTTAAGCCAACGCTATTAAATGGAGATGTTGAGATCCCATCACTGTGGATCCCTATTTTATTTAAGCCTTTTTCAAAGGTAGTTAAAATACCAAAGATACCAATTGAACCCGTAATAGTGGTTGGTTGAGCAATGATTTTATCCGCACTCACAGAGATCCAATACCCACCAGAGGCTGCAACACTCGACATGGAAATAATCACTGGTTTCCCTGCTTCTTTTAGTGCGTCGACTTCATTACGGATCACTTCAGAAGCAAAAGCACTACCTCCTGGACTGTCAACTCGTAGAACAACTGCTTTCACGTTGTCATCACCACGAGCTTGACGAAGTAGTGCTGCAGTTGAGTCACCACCAACAGTGCCTTGGCGCTGAGTACCATCCATGATTGGCCCGCTTACTACAACAACTGCAATATCTTGAGCATTAGGAATGATCGCAGGGCGAACTTGCGGGCGATAATCGTAATAGCTGATCTGTTTAAAGCTGTCGTGGCCATTTGAACCAAATTGTTCAATGAGATCTTTACGAACTTCTTGTCGTGTAGCTAGCTTATCTACCAAACCAAGCTCTACTGTCATTTGTGATAAGTCACCATTAAGCGTTTTTAGCTTGGCAATGAATTGTTCCATTGGCATGGTTAACGTTTTTGCATCTATTTGACGGTTAGTAGCAACATCATCTAAATAGGCATCCCATAATTGAGTTAACCATACTGACGTTGATTCTTTTGCAGCATCAGACATGTCATTTCTAATATATGGTTCTACCGCCGATTTATAGGTTCCAACACGGAAAACATGCGTAGAGACATTCAGATTTTCAAGCAGGTCTTTGTAGTACAGCGTATAAGCGCCGTAGCCACGTAATAGAACCGTACCATCAGGTGCCATGAAAACTTTATCAGCGTAACTTGCTAAATAGTATTGACTTTGATTGTAGTAATCACCAATGGCGTAAACTGGTTTACCTGCAGCTTTGAAGGTATTGATGGCTTTAGCTATATAACGGAGTTTGGTTAAGCTGGTTTCATTCATTTCTTTTAAATGAAGTACTAAGCCAGAAACATTGTCATCATGAGCTGCAAAGCGAATAGTATCGACAATATCAAATAAGACATTTTCTTGTGATTTTTGGCTGCCTAACAAATCAGAGGTAACACGCTCTAATGGCTCGCGAAATTTACTCTCTTCAACAATGGTACCAGATAAATTAAGGATTAACGCTTTCTTCTCAACTTGTTGAGTTTCAACGTTAGACTCATCACTGGCTAAGAAAGTGAATGCAATCACTCCCACAAAAGCAAGAAAAAATAGGTTTAATACCAGCTGACGGGTAAAGGAAAGTAACTTCCATATGGCTTTAAAACATTTTCCTATGAAGTGGAATAACCCTTTCATATTGTTCCTTATTATTAGTTTGAACTCTGTCACTATCCTACGCTAACTGAATCAGAAAGTAACTAGACTAAATCAGTACAAATGAGAATTATTGTTATTAATAAATTAAAATATTGATGAATGTTGCATATTTGTAAATACTTAATTGTGATAGAAGCCTACAGATACTATTCTGGTCAGACCACAATAATTATAAAGCGATGGATTGTTATGACTTACCCACACCTTTTTCGGCCGTTAGATTTGGGATTTACTCAATTAAAGAATCGAGTATTAATGGGCTCTATGCATACTGGATTAGAAGAGAGTAATGATGGATTTAAAAAACTCTCAGCCTTTTATGCCGCGCGGGCAAAAGGTGGGGTTGGGCTTATTGTTACTGGTGGTTTTGCACCTAATTTTCGTGGGCGTTTAACGCCATTTAGTGCACAGTTTAGTTCAGCTCGTGCTGCGGATAAACATAAAGTCTTAACCCGTGCTGTACATGATAATGGTGGAAAAATTGCACTTCAGCTTCTGCATGCAGGTCGATATGCCATGCACCCTTTAGCTGTGAGTGCTTCTGACATTAGAGCACCCATAGGCATGTTTACTCCAAGCCAAATGAGTGAGCGTCAAATTCAAAAAACTATCCATGATTTTGCTAATAGTGCGCATTATGCAAAACAAGCAAATTATGATGGCATTGAAGTGATGGGATCTGAGGGGTATCTCATTAATCAATTTATCTGTGCTAGAACAAACATGAGATATGATGATTGGGGCGGTAATTACCAAAATAGAATACGCTTCCCGTTAGAAATTATTAAAGCGATACGTGAAAAAGTAGGTACTGATTTTATTATTATCTTCCGGTTATCTATGCTTGATTTAGTAGAACAAGGCAGCACGTTTGATGAGGTAGTGGAGCTTGCTCAAGCGTTAGAAAAAGCCGGTGTGACAATTTTAAATACCGGGATTGGTTGGCATGAAGCAAGAATACCAACCATTTCAACTCAAGTGCCACGCGCAGCATTTAGTTGGGTGACAGAAAAATTAAAAGACAAAGTCTCTGTTCCCTTAGTGACGTGTAATCGCATTAATACACCGGAAGTCGCAGAGAATATATTAGCATCGGGACAGGCTGATATGGTGTCAATGGCGCGTCCATTTTTAGCTGATGCTGAATTTGTAAATAAAGCCGAGCAAGACAAATCAGAATTAATTAATACCTGTATTGGCTGTAATCAGGCTTGTTTAGATCATGTATTTAAAGCTAAACGAGCCACGTGCTTGGTTAACCCTCAAGCTTGTTATGAGACCGAGTTAGTGCTTACTTCTACTGAAAAAGTGAAGTCAATTGCAGTGATTGGCGCAGGTATGGCCGGGCTGTCTTGTGCTACCTCAGCAGCTGAGCGTGGTTATCAAGTTACGATATTTGAACGAAGTGATCGTATTGGCGGGCAGTTTAATTTAGCCATGCAGATACCTGGAAAAGAAGAGTTTAAAGAAACCATTCGTTATTTCTCTAATAAAATCGATCATAAAAATATCATAGTAAAACTGAACTATAACGTTGAAATGGATGAACTGCGCCAGTTTGATGACGTGGTGGTGGCGACAGGAGTTAAACCAAGAGCACCACAGCTAGAAGGAGGCGATCATCCAAAAGTGATTGATTATCAAACTTACATTAAGATCCAACCTAAACTTGGTCAAAAAGTGGCGGTAATTGGTGCGGGTGGTATTGGCGTTGACGTAGCGACGATGATAACTGAGCCAGAAGAACACACATTAGATGCGTGGCTGAAAGATTGGGATATAGATAAAAATATTGAGTTCGAAGGTGGTTTAAAGCCACAAGAAACATATCAAACCACCCGCGAAGTATGGTTAATGCAGCGTAGAAAAGGAAGTATAGGTAAAGGTCCTGGCAAAACGACGGGTTGGATACATAAACGTACATTACAAAAACGTGGCGTACACATGCTAGCGGGCGTTGAATACCTAAAAGTAAACGACGAAGGCTTATATATCCGTCAAAACGGTGAAGTAAAGTTGCTGGATGTTGATCATGTCTTAATGTGTGCGGGCCAAGTATCAGTCAATGACTTAGTTGAAACATTAACCTCAGCAGAAATTGAGCATCATGTTATTGGCGGTGCAGAGCATGCAGGTGAATTAGATGCGCAGCGAGCAATTCGTCAAGGGTTTGAACTCGCCACAAAACTTTAAGCTAAAATTCGAACAAGTTAGGCAACAAAACTTGATAGCTGTCTATTTATACAAGTATAGTGCTGATGTTATTCACAACATCAGCACTTTTTTATGTCACGATTATTTATTGCAGAAAAACCGAGTTTAGGTCGAGCGATTGCCGCCGGTCTAGCAAAACCACAGAAGAATCAACAAGGCTACATAGAATGTGGCAATGGTGACATTGTAACTTGGTGTATTGGCCACCTATTAGAGCAAGTTGAACCTGATGCTTATGATGATAAATACAAATCGTGGCGTATGGAGCATTTACCGATTGTTCCTGAACAGTGGCAACTTCGTCCAAGAAAATCGTCGAGCAAACAATTAACGGTGATCAGAAAGTTACTGAAAACCGCTTCTCAAGTGGTTCACGCAGGCGATCCTGATAGAGAAGGACAGTTATTAGTTGATGAAGTTTTGGATTATTTAAAACTGTCTAAAACGAAAAAAACCGCGACTCAACGTTTATTAATCAGCGATTTAAATTTACCGGCAGTAAAACGTGCATTAACGTCAATGCGAAGTAACCAAGAGTTTATTCCTCTCTCTATTTCAGCTTTAGCGCGCTCTCGTGCCGATTGGTTGTATGGCATGAACATGACTCGTGCTTATACCTTATTAGGTCAACGTGGTGGTTATCAAGGCGTATTATCTGTAGGCCGTGTACAAACGCCAGTATTAGGCTTAGTGACCCGTCGTGATGAAGAGATTGCTAATTTTATTCCTAAAGCGTATTTCACCTTAGAAGCATTAATTCCTTATCAAAATTCTCAGTTGAATGATGGACAAGCGTTTGATATTCGGGCGAAGTGGAAGCCAAGCGAGGCATGTCAACCGTGGCAGGATGAAGAAGGGCGAGTTCTTAATTTAAAACTGGTTGAGAATGTAGCGCAACGCATTAAAGATCAACCAGCGACCGTCACTAAAGCTGAAAATAAAGAAACCAAGCAAAATGCGCCTTTGCCTTATTCGTTATCGTCATTACAAATAGATGCTTCAAAACGTTACAACCTAAGTGCACAGCAAGTATTAGATGCGTGTCAGGCGTTGTATGAAAAGCACAAATTAATTACTTATCCACGTTCAGACAGCCGTTATTTACCCAAAGATCATTATAAGCAGCGTGAACAAGTATGCGCTGCAATTGGTAATAACGATAAGCAATTATTTAGCGCAGTAACCAATGCCGATTTAACGTTGAAATCACGAGCATGGAATGACAGTAAAGTAGATGCTCACCATGCGATTATTCCAACCCCAAAATCAAGTGGTTCAGCAGGGTTGTCGGGGTTTGAAGAGAAGGTTTATCACTTAATTGCCCGTCAGTATTTAATGCAGTTTTATCCTGCTGCTGTTTACGCCGAAGCTGAGTTGGTGTTTGATATTGCAGGGGGCGTATTTGCAGCCAAAGGAAAGCAAATGTTGTTTTCTGGATGGCGAGTATTACTTGGTAAAACTCAAGCGCAGAATAGCGATGATGATGTAACGAATAAAGTTCCTCCGCTTAAAAAAGGCGAAGTACATACGTGTCGTGAAGGTGAAATAAAACACAAGATGACCGAGCCACCTAAATATTTTACTGAGGCAACTTTATTACAAGCCATGACAGGTATCGCTCGTTTTGTTGAAGATAAAGAGCTGAAAAAGATCCTAAGAGATACCGATGGATTAGGAACAGAGGCCACTCGAGCGGGGATATTAGATACTTTATTTAAACGTCAGTTATTACTTCGTAACGGTAAAAATATTCATGCAAGTGACGCAGGTAAAGGCTTGATTCATGCGCTACCGAATGAGGCGACTTATCCAGATATGACGGCTCATTGGGAGTTTCAGCTACAAGGAATGACAGAAAGAACCTGCGCATATCGTCCTTTTATGTCTGAACTAGAAACCAAAGTCCTAAATTTTATGCAAAGGGTTCAGCAAGGTCCGGTACCAGAATCATTAAAAACGTTGAAAAGCCCGACAAAACCGCAATTTAAACGTCGTAGAAAAGCAAAGAAATCATAAAATTAGATCCGTATCATCGAACAGAATTAAAGAATAAATTAAGGTGCCTTCGTAACGTTACTTTTAGAATAATTAAGAAGGCAATATGACATTTAAACATGCAGTGGGTTTTGGTGTAGCAGGTAACTTTGCTGGGCATCTGGAGCAAGCAGGGGAAGCAACTGATTTTTTAAATGTGAAAGTTGAAAATGCCATTCAACCAAAAGCGCTGTTTCCATTTTATATCCCATCACAACAAGCAGGATTCTTAGCTCAATATCCACTGTCGTCTGATTCTATTATTCCACCTAATGATGCCGATAATCTACAAATCGAACCAGAAGTGGCTATCGTGTTTGATATCACATATCAAGATAACAAAGTAGTGGCGCTAACCCCTGTGAAGTTTGCGGCATACAATGATTGTTCAATTAGAAAGCCAAATGCGAAAAAGATCAGCGAGAAGAAAAACTGGGGCGAAAATACCAAAGGGATCTCGCAAGATTTTATTGAACTAACGTCGTTTACTAAAGGCTGTGAGTTAGATAAATACCGTATCGCTAGTTTTCATATTCGTAATGGTGAAATGAATCGATACGGTGAAGACAGTGCAGCAATTGATTACAGCTACTTCCATGAGCAACTGAATGATTGGATGATTGACCGAATGAATAACCAGAAAGATGAAGGTCCTGCTGAAAATCTAGCCTTATATTTATCTGAGGCAAATTATCCCGAACAAACAATCATTAGTATTGGAGCTACGCGATACACTGAATTTGGCGAAACTAACTTCTTACAATCAGGAGATGAGAGTATTGTTGTGGTTTATGACGGTGAACGCTATGACTTACAAGAGATTGAAAATATGGTGGCTTCAAAAGCATTTTCTAAGCCTGGTATTTCTGTACTTTCTCAAATCGTTCGCTAGTAACTGAATGTTTCTTGTAGAAATTAATCCCAGTAATTAGAAATAAATTATCTAATTACTGGGATTGGAATCACTGTCACTTAAATGTAAAAATAAGTGTTTTTAGGAGATATTCAGCAAAGAAACAGGTATTATTGTCCATTCATCTTCTGCTAAATAATCTGTATATGCCGAAATCTAATTTTAAACATATCTTTACTATACCAACACTGTTTTTAGTGTTGTTTATGAGTATTGTTTTAGATAATTACCTTAGTACGGTTGAACGACAAGTGAACCGAGAGTATGAACGTATTATTGATTCTTTACAGCGTTCTATCAAAGTGATTATTTCACTCGATTATAATTTGACTCAACTTTATGCACAAAACTCAGGTGGATTTTACAATCATTATTTTGAATTAGATGCGAGTGAGGACGTTTGTATAATTAGTCCGAATGATTCACAAAGAACTAATGTTAAAACCCAAGATCCCTCAGAACTAGAACGTCGTTTAGATTATAGTATTGCAGGTTCTAAAGAGTTGTGTGACTCAAATTCAGACTTGTATAAGATTGCCTCAAAGAAGGTTGCCCTCGCTCCAGTTCTTTCTTTTATCAACGATTATGAAAAATACCTTCACGGTATCTATTTCATCTCTAAATTTAATTATATTATTTCATCGCCTAAAGAAATAGCAGAAAATCTAACAAAAGACATACTAGATATTATCTATTCTCGACCATACTGGAAAAAGAGTATTGATAATACAAATAGAAAATATGTCACCTTTACACCACCTTATATCGATGCTTATATTGATGACTTGCAAGTCATTACTTTTTCTACGCCAATTTATTACAAAAACCTATTTAAGGGTGTGATAGCGATTGATTTGTCTGTTGAACAACTATTACGTTCTCATAATAATGTTTCAAATTATATTCAACTATTAGACAGTGATAAATATGAAGAGCTAGAACAATATCATTATATGAAGTCAGTAACGCTGCCTAACACTGAATTTACTTATTTTTTGTATTATAAACGTTCAATAGAAGAGAGGTTTATTGGATTTTTAACACATGATATTAAATCGCTAACGCTAATATTTATAATATATATTCTAACGATGTTATCGATGTTTTTTTACCAAACTCATCTATCGCAACGTTATTTTCGTGATTTAGCACAAGAAGATCCAATGACTGGTTTGTATAACCGCCGTGGTTTTGAAATGAGTCTACAAGATCAAGTTGTTAAGAAATATGTTGCTTTCGCTATATATGATATAGATGACTTTAAGAGAATTAATGACATATTTGGTCATGATATAGGTGATAAAGCGATAATATATGTTGCTAAGATCTTAAAGAAAAATTTTCGTGATAGCGGAATTGTTTCAAGATTTGGTGGTGAAGAGTTCGTTATTTGTATCAATGAAGATTCAAGAGTGAGTTTAGAGAATATTTGTGAGAGAGTAATAACATCGATCCAAAACTCTTCTGGTAAAGTGGTTAAAGGTGGTTTCACTGTGTCTGGTGGTGTTGCAGTAATTGATTCTCAACAAAAATATTTATTTGAAGATGCAATTAAAACAGCAGATAGTTTTCTTTATAAAGCAAAAAAGGATGGCAAAAACCGAGTTTATTTTTCATAAACTCGGTTTGAATTTTTTTAAAGAGTCAGCTTACTTTTTCTAGCTCTTGGTGCAGTCTTGCAACGATAGGGTTTGATTTTTTATGGCTTCGAATATCCATAAAAATATCCTTTGCTTCAGTGTATTCTTGGCGAAGATAAACTAACCATTGCTTTACTCGGTTTGAATAATACTGTCCTTTGTCACCTGCCATTTGTAATTTTGAATAATGAATTAAAAGTGCGATCACTTCTGACCATGGCATCTTAGTATGATTGTGTTTTACGACATTACCTAAGTTAGGAATATTGAATGCGCCACGACACACCATTAATGAATCAATACCGGTTGCTGCAATACAACGCTGCCCATCTTCATAGTTCCAAATCTCACCGTTTGCGATAATTGGAATATCAACTTTTTGACGAACTTGATTAATGTAATCCCACTTTATTTCTTCTGCGCGGTAACCATCAACTTTAGTCCTAGCATGAATGGTTAATTCACTCGCACCTGCTTGTTTGATGGCATCAGAAATAGCAAAGCACTCTTCTGGGTTCTCCCAACCTAAACGGATCTTTGCTGTGACTTTTTTATCACTTGGAACGGCATCGCGACATGACTTTACGATTTTGTAAATTAACTCAGGATCTTTTAATAACGCTGCTCCGCCACGGCTTTTGTTTACCGCTTTTGCAGGGCAACCAAAGTTAAGATCTATACCATCAGAGCCAAGTTCAATAGCACGCACGGCATTTTCTGCCATCCAATTAGGCTCTTGGCCTAATAGTTGTACGCGAATAGGAGTGCCAGATTGTGTTTTACTACCATTGAGTAATTCAGGACTGATACGGTGGAACACGTGTGGAGGTAATAACTGGTCTACGATACGAACAAACTCAGTAACGCAGAAATCATAGTCATTAATTTCAGTTAATAGCTCACGCATTAAGTGATCGAGTACGCCCTCCATCGGGCCTAGTATTACTTGCATATCCCACCTCTTTTATTAGAGGTGGGATTGTAGGGGGAAAGAGCAGCTATGTCACTTATTTCGGGAAATATTTAGTGAAAGCGAATCTAAATTATTTTTATAAATTAACAGAAAAAATAATAATAAATGGCACTTAGGCTCTAATAATTATTTAAGCTATACTAAGTCGAAAACTTAATTTCGGAAGTGAATAAATCATGAAGTATCAATTAATTGAATCAAATGGTGTCGAATTACCTTGTTCTAGTATCTTTTTAGAAGGGGTTATTCTTGCTGCAAACATGGCAGCCAAACCATTAGACCCTGAAGTATGGTTAAAAGATCTTCTAGGTGCTGATAATGCACTTGAAATGAGAAAACCAGTTTCTCAACAAATTGAACATCAATATACATTACTTAAGCGTAATGAATATGAAGTGACCGATTTGGTTAACTTTGAAGAACTTGAACAAGCTGCTGATTTTGCTGAAGGCTTCATGACCCTATGGCCAACGGTTGAAGAGTTATGGGCTGATCTTCAGGTAGCGGATGGCACGATGAGAATGTTGTCTGCATTATTAACTACCATGATGCTTGCCGTTGATGAAGAAGAGACACACCGTCAAATGGTGGAAGCCGGAATCGATACACCACCAACGCTAAAACAAATGTTACCAAAAATTGATTTCATGATACAAGAAGTAGCAATGGCTGCTGATGAATACCAAATTGGCTATAAAGGCCAAAAGGTAAATCCATATAAAGATGTGGGCCGTAATGATGCTTGCCCGTGCGAAAGCGGTAAGAAGTTTAAGAAGTGTTGTGGTAAATAACTGCTATCTGACCTAGTTGGGAATATAACATACAAAAAAAGCCATCAATAACATGATGGCTTTTTAGTATCAAATCAGAAAGTTGTTAGGCTGATTTATTATTAAAAAATTGAGCAACAACAAAAATAGCCAAAGCCACTAAGTTACCGGCAAAGATAATAACTAACCATTGAGGCATAGTTAGCGTCAAGAATTGCCATACAATTTTACTGCAGTCACCATACGCTTCAAACATCCAGGGTGCCCATTTGTTCAGTGGCGCCCATGAAGGGAAAGTGACGAATAAATCGCAGGTAGCGAAAGGCGATGGATTTAATTGGAAATCTACATGTTGAAGAGCGAGTTTTAATCCCCATCCAGCACTGATCCCCCAAGCAACAAAACCACACCAGCGAATAATTAGATTATTTGGATTAAATAAACCAATAATCGCGGCACCAGCAATTCCCATCATAGCAACACGTTCATAAATACACATCACACAAGGTGGTAATTTCATGATATGTTGAAAAGTAAGAGCTGCTGCTTCAAACGCAGCGATACAAAGAAGCAATAGCAGCCAAGATAAGCGAATGCGGGAGAAATGGTTGAGGGCTTGCATTAATTATTCCTTAATAAAAATAAAGGCTCCGTATAAACAGAGCCTTTTATATCAAAAGTGATTATACCTTCTTAATGACCACTAGAAACGGCAGAAGTTGCACTTTCAATGACACCTGGAGTGATCCAGCCTAAATCGTAGAACATCGCTGTCATTGGTTCAAGGAAAAATACTATACCGAATAAGCCAACAAGAGCCAAGACAACCGTGTATGGCAATGCCATCCATACCATGCGGCCGTATGATAATTGAATTAACGGCGCTAATGCTGAAGTTAATAAGAATAGGAAGGCAGCTTGACCATTTGGTGTTGCTACAGATGGTAAGTTTGTACCTGTATTAATTGCAACAGCCAGTAAGTCAAATTGGTCACGAGTAATGACACCATCTATTAGTGCCGCTTTCACTTCGTTAATATAAACGGTACCAACAAACACATTATCTGATACCATTGAAAGTAAGCCATTAGCCACATAGAATAAAGCTAATTGTGAACCTTTATCTTCTACGGCAAGCACAGCATCAATAATTGGTTTGAATAATTCTTGGTCGATAATTACGGCAACAACAGCAAAGAATACGGCCAGTAGAGCGGTAAATGGAAGCGCTTCTTCAAAGGCTTTACCCATTGAGTGTTCTTCAATAACCCCTGTAAATGCTGTTGCAAGAATAATAACAGAAAGGCCGATAAGTCCTACAGCAGCAAGGTGCATAGCAAGACCAACAATTAGCCATACCGCAATTAGAGCTTGGATGATAAGTTTGGCATTATCAATATTAGTACGATTTTTTCTTTCTTCCGCTTCATACTCTTCAAGAATATTACGAACATTTGCAGGTAGTTTTGCACCGTAACCACAGATGCCTAATTTTTCGACGACAAAACACGTTACCATGCCACAAATAAATACAGGGGCTGTGATTGGTAACATGCGAATAATAAATTCACCAAACATCCAACCAGCTTGGTCAGCAATGATTAAGTTTTGAGGCTCGCCTACCATAGTCATTACTCCACCAAGAGCAGTACCTACACCAGCATGCATAAGAAGACTACGTAAAAATGCACGGTAGTTTTCAAGGTCATCACGAGTTAGTTCATCAGTTACATTTGAATCACATGTATGATCATGGCTCGGGGTACCACCTTGACCAGAAGCTACTCGATGATAAATAGCATAGAAGCCTACAGCAACACTGATAACAACAGCGATGACGGTTAAGGCATCAAGGAATGCGGATAAGAACGCAGCAGTAAAGCAGAATGCAACAGAAAGAGCTGCTTTCGATTTTATGCCAATTAAAATTTTGGTAAAGATATATAGAAGCAATTGCTTCATGAAATAAATACCAGCAACCATGAAGACAAGTAAAAGTAATACTTCAATATTAGCCACAAGTTCATGTTTTACTTGTTCAGGGCTTGTCATTCCTATTGCAATCGCTTCGATGGCAAGTAGACCACCAGGCTGTAATGGGTAACATTTAAGAGCCATTGCCAGTGTGAAAATGAACTCAATAACTAATAACCAACCAGCAGTAAATGGATCGATTAGGAAGAATACAAAAGGGTTAATAACTAAAAATGACAGTATTGCAATTTTGTACCAGTCGGGGGCTTTACCAAGAAAGTTTTTGATAAATGCATTCCCTAGTGAAATAGACATGTGATGCTCTCTAGATTATTACATTGATTCTATAAACATAAGGAGGTGTAGGAAGTTGATAATAATCGCCTAACGTATTATTTTTTTTGAAAGATAAACAACTATTTAGAAAAACAACAAAAAATACCTTACTGCTTTGCCAAATAACTACCTATATAAATCCGCCCTTATACCAAACGCGTGAACTTTACTCTTAAATCATTAATAGTCAACATTCGAAAAGAGGTAAATTTATCAAAATGTGCCTTTGCTCGGTTTTATGATTAAAACTGATAGAAAGAGACAAAAAAAAGATAGCTACTGCTTGATTATTCAGGGTAAGTAAGGGTTAAGAAATAGAGTAAATGTTTCTATATTGAGAGTTAAATTAATAAGTGGTTAAGAATTTATTTAACTGGTGGTATGATGAGTGAAGTTATTTTATATAAAGATTGGATTGTAAACTTGTATGGTTATTAAGGCTAAAAGTCCAGCAGCATTTGCTGAAAAATACATTATTGAAAGTATTTGGAACGGTCGTTTCCCTCCTGGGTCGATTTTGCCCGCTGAGCGTGAGCTTTCTGAGCTTATAGGTGTGACTAGAACAACATTACGTGAAGTTCTTCAGCGTTTAGCTCGTGATGGTTGGTTAACGATTCAACATGGTAAACCAACGAAGGTAAATAATTATATGGAGACATCTGGTCTTCATATTTTAGATACGTTGATGACATTAGTTGATGCGAATAATGCGACTTCAATCGTAGAAGACTTATTAGCAGCTCGAACTAATATTAGTTGTATATTCATGAGACAAGCCTTTAAAGCGAATAAAGAAGGTTCATTGCGTACTCTTGACCGTGTTATTGATTCATGCGAGCAACTTTTAGCGGCTGAAAGTTGGAATGCATTTATTGAAGAATCTCCTTTTGGTCTTAAAATTAAGGCTGAAGTAAAAGAAGATAATGAAAAAGATCCAGAAAAGCGCGAAGAGATATTAATAGCTAAAACGTTTAACTATTACGACTACATGTTATTTCAAGGCGTAGCTTTTAAATCGGGTAACCAAATTTATGGGCTAATTTTTAACGGACTTAAAAAGTTATATGCACGGGTTGGTAGTTATTACTTTTCAAACCCAGAAGCACGTGAGCTTGCTTTACAATTTTACCGTGATTTAAAACAAATTTGTGAAGAAGAAAGAAAAGATGCAGTAATGCCAAGAATGCGTCAATATGGTATGGAAGGTAATCTTATTTGGAATGAGATGAAACTGAACTTACCAAGTAACTTTAGAGAAGATGATAGTTAATTTATTAGCTAAAAATAAATGAAAGCAGGCTAAAAAAGCCTGCTTTTTTTATATCTAAATTTGAAAGTAAATGAAGGGATAATTATGGTTGGGCTATTACACTATCGTTGGGGTACTCATATAATAGTGATCGCCTAAATAACCATTTATATGGCGTGTCTGCTGAAGAATCAGCAAGAAGTAACGGTGCCATTAGTGAGTTTGATGCAGATTGGGATGGCCAATTCTTTGTTGGTATATCAACGTATTTTAATAGGTATTATATGGATAGATTAAATGTACTTATAAGGGGTGCTTGTGGCTGCTTTCATGAATGAAGAGTTATTACTATCATCTGTTCTTTGGTTATTCGAACTTATTCAATAGAATTAGATTATTTTATAGTTATTGATATAAGTTAAATTTTGAAACAATTTAGTAGAAGCTTATCATGAGGTATTACTTGATATTTAGTTATGATTGAAATAAAAAAACCACTTCTTATAAGTGGCTTTTTTGAATCAAAGAGTATTAATCCTAGATTAGGAAGTCTTCTAAAGGCTTGCCAGCGTCAAGTTGAGTTTGTAGTGCTGATGGAGTACGACCTTGGCCTGTCCACGTTTTTTCTGCACCAGTATGATCTAAGAATTTGTATTTCGCAGGACGAGGTGCACGTTTCTGTTTTGTTTTAATCGTAGTAGAAGACATGGTATTTAGTAGGTCTTCTGGAGCTATACCACTTTCAAGCATCATTTGACGGAATTCTTCAAGTTTTGCTTGTTTTTCAGCAATTTGAGATTGTACTTCGGCTTCAGATTCTTGTCGTTCAGTAACAACTGATTGTAATTTTTCAAGAGCTTCTTCTAGTTGCTCTAGTGTCATTTCACGAGATAATACACGAAGGCTGCGTAGGTTTAATAGTGTTTTAATTGTATCAGACATGATTTATTCCATAATTAATTTTGATAATAAATTTATTATATAACAAGAAAATAATATAACAAACTTTCCAATAAATAAATAAAATTTTTATAGTGATAGAAATATTAAAAGTTAAATTGATAATCAAGATCCAACATATTAAATTAAATTAGGGTATCTCATTCTGAGCGTGGTAATGAGTTAATGTTAAAATACTCAGATATAGTATTGCAAAATTGTGTTCAGTCCGTACAATGACTTTCACCTAAACGGGTAGAGGCGCATTGCCTAAGAGTAGATTGTTAGAGGGTGATTCTGATGACAGCAATCGAAAGGAGTCAGTGCCGAAGTTAATTACGTTAATCAGACGTGTTAGCTGGGGTTATTTCGAAAAGGAATAACACTGCCATAGTCAATTTTATTTTTTAACTATGGAGCGCTACTGTGGGGAATTGTTTTAACATTCACTTCCTTTAACGGCATTGCCGTATCAACAGTAGATCTCCAACCAAACTGGTTGTTGTAGATCATGAACTTAGCTGATTTTTCAAATTCTCCGATATCAATATTGCCCCCATTAATCGCATTGGGTTTAGCAATTTTAACTCGCCGAGTTTTACTTTCTCTTGGTGTTGGTATCGTTTTAGGCGCAATTTTGCTGTCTAATTATTCTATTTCTGGTACCGCTTCTTATGTATTTACTTCTGTTAAAGGCGTGTTCATCGATGATAGCGCAATTAATAGTTGGAACATGAGTATCGTTGCTTTCCTTATTTTATTGGGAATGACAACTGCGCTTCTGACTCTTTCTGGTGGTACTCGCGCTTTTGCTGAGTGGGCTCAGACAAGAATTAAAAGCAAGCGTGGTGCGAAACTTCTTGCCGCCTTCCTTGGTGTTTTCATTTTTGTTGATGATTATTTTAATAGCTTAGCTGTTGGTTCAATATCCCGCCCTGTAACTGACCGTTTTTATGTATCAAGAGCAAAGCTAGCTTATATCCTTGACTCAACTGCTGCCCCTATGTGTGTATTAATGCCAGCATCAAGTTGGGGTGCGTACATCATTACTATTATTGGTGGTATTTTGGTGTCGCATGGTGTTACTGAATACTCTGCACTAGGCGCGTATGTTCGTTTAATTCCAATGAACTTTTATGCAGTCTTTGCTTTATTAATGGTATTTGCAGTAGTTTGGTTTCAACTAGATGTAGGGCCAATGCGCGATCATGAAAATGAAGCCGCTCGCGGTAATGGTTTTGATGATCAAACAGTTAATAAAGAATCTAAAGACTTAAACGAAGAACTTAATATTACGGAAAGTGAAACAGGTAAAGTTTCAGATCTTATTTTTCCTATCATTATACTAATTGTAGCAACGGTATTCTTTATGATTTATACCGGCGGACAAGCATTAATTTCTGATGGTAAAGAATTTAATATTCTTGGTGCTTTTGAAAATACCGATGTTGGCGCGTCATTGTGTTACGGTGGATTAATCGGTCTAGGCTCTGCACTTATCACTGTTTTCCGTCAAGGTATCTCTCCAAGAGACATTGGTATGACAATGTGGATTGGTGCTAAGTCAATGTTCGGTGCTATTTTGATCCTTTTCTTTGCATGGACAATTGGCTCTGTAATTGGTGATATG
>JAAGZR010000282.1 GCA_024206155.1 Aliivibrio sp. | reverse complement strand
TAGTATTATTTATTTATTATATTAGTATTTATTAGTTTATTATATTATCTTAAGTGAATAATGTTTTGTTTGTAAAAATTATATTATTTTATAAGTTATATTATTTTTTGTAAGTAATTTTTGAATATTAATATTAGAATTATTATGTAATATAATTAATTTGTTATTTATAAATTGTAATGAAATATAATTGTTAGTTAATATTTTAGTAGTTAATTGTATTTGATATTTATTTATAAGTAGCATAGTTTATTTTATATTATTATCCAATGTAACTTGTATTATGTTTGTATAGTTATAAAAAGATAAATACTTCTAGAAAAAACATAAAACCTTAGGAAAATCGTCTGAAAAATCAAATAATATATGAATAAAATCCTAGGATTGCATGTAGGCCCGGGAAAAATCATTGCGTTTTACAAAAACTTTAGGAAAAAATCCTATAAATTCAACACCATTGCTCTCTATTTGCTATGGGGCCTAGTTTTATATAGTGACATTAGCCTTATAAGGTATATAAGTAAGGGGCTTATGTCCTACTTTGTAACTTTCTCGCTTTATATGTAAGTATATAGAGATATATGAGCACACTACAGTTTATGGGTCGTGGCGAGCTTGTTCCAAGACTGATAGCTCAGGTTGGAAACGAAGCATTTGCCAAGAACTTACTTAAAAAACGCGGGCATATGAACCCAGATGGAACACTTACTGCAGAGGGTGAGAAAAGAAACCAAATGACAGCTGAAGAACGTGCATTCGACAGAGCTGGTGAAAGCGTGCACACTCACGATTATAACCCAGAAACAAACAGATTACAAAAAATTTAAAAACACATGGCAATAATTTATTCCTATCCACAGATAACGCCAAAAGCAGAAGATCTACTTATTATATCGGACGTTTCAGATGGTCAAAAGCCTACAAAGACAGCGAGTATAGCAGATATACTTAGTCTAGCTTCAAGCGGAGGCGGTGGTTTATCAGGATCAGGAGCAGCTGGTCAAGTTACTTTCTGGACCTCAGCAAATGGACTATCTGGTTCAAACAGCTTTTTCTTTGACTCATCTACATCGAGAGTTGGTTTAGGCACAACTGCGCCATTAACACCGATTCACATACAAGACGGTGGATTTCCACAAATAACAATAGACCAAACAGACGGCATAACAGGTTCTGCTATTAGATTTACTCAAGAAATAACATCTCAAACTAATAGACCACAGTTATGGAACGTAGGTTTAAGTCCTAATCCTACAGATGGTGTTTTTAAAATATCAGCTGCAGGTTTTAATGGAGACTTCGATGCAGTGACTATAAGACCTAACAGCGCTGGTGTAGCTGCTATGCTATTGTCAAGCACTGTTGCTATTGATGATACTGTGTATAGTCAGTCAAACGCGGATGCTGAAGCTTCAGCTGCATTAGAAGTTAGATCTATAGATAGAGGTTTACTACCTCCACGAATGACATCTAGTCAAAGAATTGGGATATCAAACCCGGCAGCGGGTCTTATTGTATATGACTCAGATGTAAATGCTACTTATGTATATGATGGCAGTAACTGGGTGGAATTAGGCGCTGGCGGCGGAAGCGGATCTGACGTATATGTTTCTTCTATACTGCCAGACACACTTAAAATACCTTTTGATATAGGTGGTTTTGAACAAGGAACTACAGTTAGTCAATTAAACAATGCTAATAGAACCTTCAGTGAAATGTTTGATGTTCTTTTATTCCCAACAATAGAACCAACATTTACAAATCCATTTGCTACTTTGACATCTACTGGACTTCAGGCTTTATATATTATAGGTTCTTTTCAAACTTTCACCCTAACAACAGGTGCTAACCCAGGATTTTTGTCTAATGCAGATGGAAACCCTTTTGGAGGCTATACTGCACCAGCAGGTCCTTATGCAGGTCAACTTCTTCAGGCATTTATAACTGGAGCTACTACACCTGTTTTAACTAGAAGTGGAACCCCATCTCAACCTGTTATTTCAAATCCAACCGTATCAAGTTATAAAGTTGAACAAGGTCCAAACACATGGACTTTGAACTTAAATTTTGACGTAGGCCCAATTCCTCTTTTATTTCCAAGTGGTGCTCAGGATCTTACAGATCAATATTTAGGCGGAAGCGCTAGCAAGTCTATAAGCTTTGAAGGTGTTTTCCCTTATTTTTTAGGAAGACCTTCTGGAGCTAACGACTATGACGGAGGGACATTGGCGTCTTATCTTAACGCTGGAACTAGTATAAACAATGGTATTCAATGTAATCAAAATTACGATGAAACAGATACTATCCGTCATAGAATAGAACTTCCAACAGGTATGGTAAATGGAAGAACAATACAGGTTTGGGAGTTTAGAACAGATACAGAAACATACCAAAATCCAAATACTTTTACATGGATTGAAACTACTGTGACTAGAAATATTGATGCTGGTGGTGGTGTTACTGTACCAGGCATATCTTATACAAGATTAACAAAGAACGGTCCAACAACAGGACCAGTTAACTACAGAGTAGTTTTCGTATAATAAAAAAAATAAAAAATGGCAATAAGAATAGAAGGTAGTTTTAATTTCTCTCAAAATTTTGAAGTACTTAAATCAGCTCCTTTAGATGCGAGGTTAACAACACCAGAGTATTCACAATTAAGTGATGGATCAATTCCTAACGTATACGAAGGTATGATAGTTGCTGTAACTGGTGATACTACCCCTTCTTTAAACGGTGCGTACCTTAAAACAGGTCCGGGTGTGTCTGAATGGACTAAGTTTGGAGTTGGAGACGCGCCTAACTTCACGCAAGGAGATTATATAATAATAGACACAACAACAACGCCTGGAGAATCTATTATAAAAGCAGATGCTACAGACTCTTGGACTAATGCTACTACAGATAAAGACAAACTAGTAGCTAGAGATAATAATGGTTTTGCTTATGCTGAAACAGCTACCTCTGCTCCAAATAACAACGATAATACTCTAGCCACTACAGCTTTTGTACAAAGCGTCTTATCAAGTGCAACTACTTTAGTTGGAGGCTTTAATGCAAGCACTGGAGCTTTAGACTCTCCATTAACAACTGATTTATATACAGACACACCAGTAACAGCTGGGGATTACTATGTTGTAACCGCCTCTGGTGACTTCTTTGGAGATCCTTCTGTTCCTCTTACGCCAGGTGACTCTGTTATAGTTCAAACAACAGCAGACCCCGCGGTTCAAGCTAACTTCTTAGTTGTAGAAGTATCCACTGGTTTAGCTGATTTAACAACACCTGGAATTGGTAATATAGATAATAGCGGAACTGGTATTTCAGTATCATATTCAAATGGAACTGCTACACTAACTAATACAGATCCTGGCTCTTCTCAAGATATATTCAACACTATAGCAGT
>JAAGZR010000281.1 GCA_024206155.1 Aliivibrio sp. | reverse complement strand
CTAAAGCTGTAGTATTAAGGCCAGAGGCTACGTTTATATTACCTGCAGCAAAAGAAAATTCACCAGAGCATTGGGCACCTCCGCCTAAAGCCACAGCGCCGTTACCACTAGCTATCGAGTTTACACCTCCTGAAAAAGAATACAAAGCGGTTGCTTGTGTATTTGAGCCAGTAGCAAAAGAAGCATTACCTGTTGCAAAACAACCTTGGCCGGTAGCAAAAGAAAATTCACCATTAGCTCTGGTTCCAACATTAAAGGCAGCAGAGTCATCTCCATTTGATATTGCGGTAGCACCCACGGCTATACTTCTTTGCCCGTTTGATTCGGACAAAGCCCCACCTGCTATTGATGCTCCGCCATTTGCATAAGTATTAAAGCCAAAAGCAGCTGCTTGTCTACCGTTAGCTATCGTGTTTTCACCTTGCGCAAAACCATCTTCTGAAGTTACAACTGTATTTTTATTTATAGCTACAGCAAAATCACCGCTAACTATATTACCAGCCGCGCCTATAACAGCATTACCTTCAACATCTAGTTTAGCGCCTGGATTATTTGTATTAATACCAACAGAACCCCCTGATGTTACTCTTACTCTTTCTGTACCTGCTGTATTTATAGCAAAATTGTTGTTTGCCACAAAGCCGAACTTAGTAGTAATATCACCGTTATGAATTATAAACTCATCGATTCCGACGGTATTAAAAAATTGTATTGCCATTAAATTTTATTTGTTTTATCCTATATCAACTAGTAAAGCCCAGAAATCACCGTTTGCTACACTGCCTGTGAATATAACATTTAAGGTGGCACCTGACCTTGTTATGTCTGCAAATGCTGTTTGACCAGCTGTTCCAGTTGGAGTTGCTGTTTTAGTTACGATTTCTATCTTAACGTCTAAAGCATCTGACGCACTAAGAACACTACTGCTGGAAACATCAATTGCGAATGTAGTTAAACCACCAGCTTCAGTTCTTGTTACGCCTGAAGTAGAGTTATCTAAAGATATTCTAACCCCTTTTGATATATCGATAGCAGCTGCTATATTAGCAAGTGTTGCTTTTTTATTTGTAGAAGCTGAAGTATCGTATATAACTATAGTGTCATCTGTAGCTGGTGAAGTATCTTCTGTAAGACCATTTACATCTAAACCAACAGTAACAGAACCAGTACCGCCAGCTCCAGTAGATGTTACGCTAGCACCTAATAGACCTGCAGCTGTAGCCTCTTGTACATCTGTTACACCCTCGTCAGACTGAACTATTGACCAATCGTCTTTGTCAGAATTGTTAGCTGAAGCAGCTTGAAAACCTATAACAGAGTCACCGACATCTAACTGTTGTCCGCCACCGCCTGTACCGCCATTTCCATAAAACTGACCAGCTGTTGCTACTATATAATAGTCACCTACTTTAACTTCAACTCTATTAGCTGATGGATCAAATGGCGCTGGAGGTGTTCCTGTTAGTTGATATATGTAACTACCAGAGTTTACACCTGATAATATTTCACCAGTAGCAGCGTTGAATGTACCTCTAAATGTTAAACCACCAGCAACTAAACCATCAACATAAGCTTTTGATGCGGCATCTGTACCAGCTACAGGTGTAGTTGGTATTGTAACTTGACCTGCAAAACTTGATTGACCAGTGCCATTAACAGTTAATTCACCAGCTAGTGTAACGCTATCATCTAGATCTATAGAAAGTGTATTATTATTAGCATCATAAGCTGTTGTTATGTTTGTGTCGCCTGCAAAAGTAACAGTATCACCATTAACTATAGTTTCGCTTCCTGTGTCACCTGCAATATCCCAAGCATATATACCGGTGATAGGTTCCCAGCTATTATCACCTCTTAAATATTTAGTAGCATCAGGTGTACCAGCGGCTGAAAGATCAAATGTACCTAAGTCAACATCACCAATTGCAGAGGTAGCTGCTGTAAAAGAGATAAAAGTACCTTGAGCTGCTGTTAAAGTTTCTACACCACTACTGCTACCTACTTCAACCCAACCAGGGCTACCGCTTCCAGCGTCAGCAACATATTGCTTAAGTGTATCTGCGCTAGTGTTAAATATAATTCTACCAATAACTAGCTCTGTAGAAGGATCTGTTGCTAAGTTTTCTATTCTTATAGACTGCGCTTGATTCGCGTTAAAATCTACGTTATTTACAAATTGTATTGCCATTATGTTTTAGTTTAAAAATGCTTTTCCAGCGAAAGGCTCAGAAAAGTTCAATATTACTCTATTTTTTGTTACGTAATCATAGCTACCTATAACAGTTGTGTCTGCTGTATCGACAACAGTTATTGAAGGAAACTTATCTAAATTATGCGTTATGTCCCAAGTTGTAGCTGGTACGCCTTGTACGAATTCATAGTGGGAATCAAAACCTTCTATTTCATCTATATAAATTGAATAATATTGAAGTGCTTGTATTGTAGAACTACCTGTTACAAATGTTAAATCCATTATGTAAACATTACCGTCTACAGACGTTAAAGAGTTTAATTTATAAACTCCAAACCTACCTAAAGATCTTACGTCTTGTATAACTATATCGTAACCTATTAGTCTTTGTAGATACGGCAAAGCTATAGGTGAAGTAGATGGCATCTGTGTATTTATATACAAGCTTGTTATATCTTGCCAAGCTGTAGCATTACCACCATAGTTTTCAAACGATATAGTACCTTCTGGTCTAGGATTTGGATCAGGATCTTGCGATATAAACTCCCAAGCTGTATGCTTTAAAAAATTGTTTATAGTAACAACAGACAGCGAAGCTATGTTAAAGTTTTTTGTCTGCCCATTAGATACATCTGTTCCTATAAGTATATCAGATGGCTCTGGCGTATTATTTTTTTTATACGATGATATTATGGGCATATATTATTTTTTTATGATCTAACCCCTGTGTACCAATTTACAGTACTTCCTTGAACGCTAACTCTTCCAAAAACTTGCAATTGAATATACCAAGTTCCTGCTGGTACTGTTATAGCTTCTTCTTTTCTATCAGAATAAGTAGGCGCTGGAGACCAGGTTCCGCCTTGATTTCCAGCTGTCCAATCAATCTCGTAAGATGGAATACCTCTAGCTGAAGTAGGATAAAAACTTACGCGACCTCCAGTTTGACTAGGTGTGGCGTTTGTTCCAAAATACCCTTTACCAGCAACGTCTGCATATTGATACAGATAAAGTGTGGCTGAAGATCCTGATATAACAACGGAACCAACGTCAAATACCCCAGCAAATCCTGTTCCAAAACCTGAAGTACCTCTAATGTTTTGTAAAAAATTTGTAGGTGTTCCAGTTTGATTGTCGTTATCGTAAAACTCAATTGGCGGCGGCGCGTCTTTAACAAACCTCATACTAAATCCACTTGAATTATAAGGAAGACTAGCGTCTGTTGTAGAATTTAAGTAGTTTAAATAAACGTAGTTAGTGTATGAGTTATAAGCATTAATCATACCTAAAGCTCTTCTTGGATTCGTTGTTAGGTTTTGATCTGAATGCCAATAAAAGCTGCTTGGTGAGTTAGAAAAAGCTTGATAGGGAGTATTACCACTACCATACCTAGAAGCGTTGAGATATCCACCAGCTATGGAATTAAAATCTACAGTGTTTATGTCTGACAATGAATTAACAGCAGATGGCCAAAGGTTGTAATAATTATTTACAATTTGATTAGCGTAAGTACTTTGAGGTTGCCCTGAAGCAAGACAATCTCTAAGGTCTGTCCAGTCGTCTTTAGTTGGTAGTCTAAATCCAGTTGGTGGTTGTATTACATCTAAACAAAATTTATTATAAAAAAGACCTAAATGCCCATATGTCGCTTGATCATTTTTATACCAGCAAGCGGCGGCTTGTTGGTTTTCAACT
>JAAGZR010000280.1 GCA_024206155.1 Aliivibrio sp. | reverse complement strand
GTTGTGAAAAATAGCCCTATAAGGCCATTTCACAGTTTAGTAGTTAAATATACAAATGTTATATTTGTGTGACATCCACTTTAAAGAAGCTGACCCAATTATAAAAAAATAAGGAAGGTGCGTGAATTTTCAAAATATAGTTGTTTTTCAAAATCCAGCCCCTTAATAATATTTTTGAAAATACAGCCCCCTTACTCCTTATAAAAGTATATTCCAAGCATCCATCAGAAGGTGTGGCGAGCTTGTTGAAGACCGTTAACAGAATGAGCTTGAAAACACCGATGAAGTCTGGAAATATCATGATGCATTGACAGCTCAGCGCTGCACTGATTTTGACAGCCCGGCGCGGCACTACATTTGGTAACTCGGCGCGGCACTGACTTTGACGGCGCGGCACGCGTTGACACATTGAAAACCAAATAATCATACTGATTTCGCCACGGTGTGTACCATGACAGTAGAAGTTGCAACGAGAGGACTATGCTATCCCGAACCTTTGCTTTTCTTAGTTTTGCACTGATTGACAATGTGGTGCTGAACTGACTTCTAATGATGTAAGAAACACTCACGAACCGAGTTACATGACACAGCATGTGACCAAAACCTGAAGTTCATATATAAAAACATGTGCGCTAAATCATAGAATC
>JAAGZR010000279.1 GCA_024206155.1 Aliivibrio sp. | reverse complement strand
GACCTTACCAGAAGCGTTACCCCAGCTAAATCATGCTATTGAAATTTGGCATCAGGCAGGTAAAGGTAATCAAGAAACGGTAAATCAAGCTTATAAGGATAACGGTATTGCTGATGCTAAAGTAACAGAGTTCATAGATGATGTTGCAGAAGCTTATGCATGGGCTGATGTATTAGTTTGTCGTTCAGGTGCATTAACGGTATCTGAGGTTTCAGCAGCTGGGGTTGGTTCTGTATTCATTCCTTTTATGCATAAAGATCGCCAACAAGCATTAAACGCCGATCATCTCGTACAGTGTGGCGCAGCGCAAATGATTGAACAACAAGATTTAACAGTTCAAGGTTTGGTTGCTACACTCAACGGTTTAGAACGAAAAGAATTATTAGAAATGGCATGTAATGCACGTAAGGCGGCGATTATTGACGCCGATGTACGTGTTGCCAATGCGATTAAAGACCTCGCAAAATAAAAAGAATTGAGATTTAGAATGATAAAAGATCAGAAACTGCAATTAGCTGAAATTAGAACGATGATCCCTGAAATGCGCCGAGTTGAATGCATTCACTTTGTCGGCATTGGCGGTGCAGGAATGAGTGGTATTGCTGAAGTACTTCTAAACGAAGGCTATAATATTAGCGGTTCAGATATGGCTGAGAATACAGTCACGGTTCGTTTAGCTCAAAAAGGCGCAACGATCTTTTTTGGCCACCAAGCAAGCAATGTAGAAAAAGCCAGTGTTGTTGTGGTATCTACTGCAATTGAGCCAACGAATCCAGAAATTGTTGCAGCAAAAGAACATCGTATCCCTGTTATCCGTCGTGCTGAAATGTTAGCGGAACTCATGCGCTACCGTCACGGTATTGCGGTTGCAGGTACGCACGGAAAAACCACAACAACAGCATTAACCACGCAGATTTATTCAGAAGCAGGGTTAGATCCAACGTTTGTAAATGGCGGCTTAGTGAAAAATGCAGGTACAAATGCACGCTTAGGTTCTAGTCGATTCTTAATTGCAGAAGCGGACGAAAGTGACGCGTCATTCTTACACTTACAACCTATGGTAAGTATTGTTACCAATATTGAAGCTGACCACATGGATACGTATGGTGGTGACTTTGAAGTATTAAAACAAACGTTTATTGATTTTCTTCATAACTTACCATTCTATGGTCAAGCGGTAATGTGTATTGACGATAATGTGGTTCGAGAGTTATTACCACGAGTCAGTCGTCAAGTGATTACCTATGGTTTTTCAGAAGATGCTGATGTGCGTTTAATTAATTATCGTCAAGTTGGTCAGCAGAGCTTTTTTACGGTGCAGAGAAAAGAACGCACTGATTTAGATATTATTTTAAACATTCCAGGTAAGCATAATGCGTTGAATGCAACCGCAGCTATTGCCGTAGCAACAGAAGAAGAAGTAGAAGATGAAGCGATTCTATCTGCACTTTTAAACTTTGAAGGTGCAGGGCGCCGTTTTGACCAACTTGGAGAGTTTGAAACCGGTAATGGCTCGGCAATGTTAGTGGATGATTATGGTCACCATCCTACAGAAGTTGATGTAACGATTAAAGCAGCACGTGCTGGCTGGGCTGAAAAGCGCCTTGTTATGATTTTCCAACCGCATCGTTATAGCCGAACTCGTGATTTATATGATGATTTTGCAAATGTATTGGATAATGTTGACGTATTAATCATGCTTGATGTGTATTCTGCTGGTGAAACCCCAATAGCAGGGGCAGATGGAAGATCACTATGTCGAACTATTCGTGGTCGAGGAAAAATTGATCCTATCTTTGTACCAAATATTGATGCACTACCTCCAGTGTTAGCGAATGTGATCCAAGAAGGTGATCTCGTGCTTACTCAAGGTGCAGGAGATGTAGGTAAATTAGCAAAGCAATTAGCTTCAATGAAATTAAATATTGAAACTATGCGTGAGTTTGGATAATTATTGTTTAATTAGTTAGAACTTCTAATAAATCAACGAATAATGAGATAGAATCCTTATTGCATTAATAATATCCTAGTAGAAGTTGGGATAGAGGGCTTTTGAGTCCTATACTTATTAGATGAAATTTGTTTTATCGCCATTAAAGTACAATAAATTGGTACAGTTTATTGTAGATGGCGTTATAGGTTGGCTCTGTTGTGAAAGAATATGATTAAGACGGTCAAAATGAAGACTTCATTTGATAAAGAAAAATTAAGAAAACACCTTCCTGGTGGGCTCTTTCTTTCTTTAGTCGTAATTATTTCATTATGGCTTGTTATCTCAACAGTGAGTTGGATGACAGATGAAGACAGATTGCCTTTATCTCATATGATTATTCAAGGTCAATTAAAATACATTACGGCAGATGATATTCGAGAAGCCATTGATTCAATGGATTCTATTGGGACGTTTATGACCCAAGATGTGAATAAACTACAAGATGCATTATTGTCTCTGCCTTGGATCGCCCAAGTTTCTGTTCGTAAGCAATGGCCTGAAACGATTAAAGTATTTGTTGTTGAGCACCAACCTGAAGCAACTTGGAATAACAGCGTGATTGTTAATCCTGAAGGCGTTGTATTTAATGCGCCAATGAGCGATTTATTAGAGCCAAAACCTGCTTTATTTGGACCAGAAACGAGCAGTAAAGAAGTACTTGCTTTTTGGCATCAGCTACAAAAGCAATTTGCTCCGTTAAATATTACGGTTCGCAGTGTCGCATTGACAGACAGATTGTCTTGGCAAATTGTTTTAGATAACGGTATACGGCTAGAACTTGGTCGTGATGCCAGAGAAGAAAGAGTCAATCGTTTTGTTGCTCTATATAAGCAATTAACAAATAAAAAGAATTCGATAGATTATATAGATCTTCGTTACGATACAGGTGCCGCCGTTGGGTGGAAGCCTGATGATGTTGAAGATTAAAGAAGAGAATTGACATGAGTAAAACGCCAGAAGGCAGTATTATTGTTGGTTTAGATATAGGTACAAACAAAGTATCAGCGTTAGTTGGTGAAGTTTTACCTGATGGCCAAGTGAGCGTTATTGGCTCTGGTTCATGTCCCTCAAGAGGAATGGATAAAGGTGGTGTGAACGATCTTGAATCGGTAGTTAAATCGGTTCAAAGAGCGATTGACCAAGCCGAATTGATGGCTGAATGCACCATTACCTCTGTGTTTATTTCTTTATCTGGTAAGCATATAGCTAGCCAAATAGAGAAAGGAATGGGGTCTATTTCTGAAGAAGAAGTAACCCAAGATGACATGGACAGTGTTATTCATACAGCAAAATCAGTAAAGATTGGTGATGAACAACGCACCTTGCATGTGATACCTCAAGAGTTCTCCATTGATGTGCAAAAAGGCATTCGAAACCCTATTGGATTATCGGGAATGAGAATGGAAGTAAGTGTTCACCTTATTACATGTCATAATGATATGGCGCGTAACATCGTAAAAGCAGTAGAGCGTTGTGGCTTAAAAGTTGAGCATGTTATATTCTCAGGATTAGCATCAAGTAATGCAGTTATTACAGAAGATGAGCGTGATCTTGGGGTTTGTGTTGTTGATATTGGTGCCGGGACGATGGATATCGCCATTTGGACTGATGGCTCATTGCGTCATGCTGAAGTACTTCCTTATGCAGGTAATGCCGTAACCAGTGATATTGCTTATGCTTTTGGTACGCCCTTTAACGATGCTGAAAAATTAAAAGTTAAATACGGTTGTGCTATCAGTGAACACATTAATCGTGATGAAACGGTCAATGTTCCAAGTGTTGGTGGTCGACCATCAAGAAGTTTACAACGAAGAATGCTAGCGGAAGTTATCGAACCGAGGTATTCTGAACTGCTAGGCCTTGTAAACCAGCGTATTGTTGCAATTCAAGATAAATTACGCGCTGAAGGAACAAAGCATCACCTTGCTGCTGGTATCGTATTAACTGGTGGTGGGTCACAGATTGAAGGTTTGGTAGATTGCGCTGAGCGTGTTTTCCAGACTCAGGTTAGGATAGGTCAACCTTTAGAGGTTTCGGGCTTAACTGATTATGTAAAAGAACCTTATCAAGCAACAGCGGTAGGACTTTTACATTACGGTAAAGAAAGTCAACTCCATGACGATGAAGATTATGTGCCAAGTAAGCAGCAATCTTTCACTACCGTAATAAAGAAATTTAAAAATTGGATACTAAAAGAGTTTTAACCTGAAGCGAACAGGAAGAAACGGAGAGAACAGATGTTTGAGCCGATGATGGAAATGTCCGACGACGCAGTAATTAAAGTTGTAGGTGTAGGTGGCGGTGGCGGTAATGCTATCGAGCACATGGTACGAGAGTCAATTGAAGGGGTTGAATTCATCAGTGTAAATACTGATGCTCAAGCGCTTCGCAAGACAAGTGTAAATACAGTAATTCAGATTGGTGGAGACATCACAAAAGGCTTAGGTGCTGGTGCAAACCCGCAAGTAGGTCGTGATGCTGCTCTAGAAGATCGTGAAGCACTTAAAGAAGTACTGGCTGGTGCCGATATGGTATTTATCGCAGCAGGTATGGGTGGCGGTACTGGTACTGGTGCGGCCCCAATTATTGCTGAAGTAGCAAAAGAGCTAAACATTCTAACGGTTGCTGTTGTTACAAAACCATTTAGTTTTGAAGGCCGTAAGCGTCTTGCTTTTGCTGAACAAGGTATCGAAGAGCTATCAAAACACGTTGATTCGTTAATTACGATTCCAAACGAGAAACTATTAAAAGTATTAGGTCGCGGTATCACGTTACTAGAAGCATTTGCAAAAGCGAATGATGTTCTACGTAATGCTGTTCAGGGTATTGCTGAGTTGATTACTCGTCCTGGTATGATCAACGTCGATTTCGCCGATGTTCGCACTGTTATGTCCGAAATGGGACATGCAATGATGGGTAGTGGTATCGCAGTGGGTGAAGATCGTGCTGAACAAGCAGCAGAAGAAGCGATTTCAAGTCCATTACTTGAAGATATCGATCTTGCTGGTGCGCGTGGCGTTCTTGTAAACATCACGGCTGGTCTAGATATGCGTCTTGATGAATTTGAAACTGTTGGTAATACAGTTAAAGCATTCGCATCAGATAACGCAACGGTAGTTATTGGTACGTCCCTTGACCCTGATATGACTGATGAGATCCGTGTTACCGTTGTTGCTACAGGTATCGGCACTGAAAAAAAGCCTGAAATCACGTTAGTGACAAATAAAGCAGCAGCACAGGCTCAACCAGTGGCAACTCCGGCACCAGCAGCACAACCTGCTTCTCAAGCATCGGTACAGCCAAAAGCCGCAGTTGTTGAAGCAACAGTAGAGAAAACGGCACAAAATATGCAAGCAACTAAACCTGCTGCATCATCAACGTCACCAGCTGCTGGTGTGCAAAATTCGGGTGCAGCACAAGCTAAACCAGATCAAAAAGAAGATTATTTGGATATTCCAGCGTTTTTACGACGTCAAGCTGACTAATTAATCATCACACGATTTGGTTTTATAGAAATTTGTGTGCTAAAATCTCAGACCAGTTTTTAGAATTGGTTTGAAATCAAGCATATTTATAGTTGAGATGAGCATATGATCAGACAACGTACACTGAAAAGTATCGTGCAAATGACAGGCGTGGGTTTACACTCAGGCCGTAAAGTTACGCTTACTCTTCGTCCAGCAGCTGCAAATACAGGTGTTATTTATCGTCGTACAGACCTTAATCCACCTGTAGATTTCCCTGCGGACCCAGAGTCAGTACGCGATACTATGTTATGTACAGCGTTAGTTAATGATGAAGGCGTAAGAATCTCAACGGTTGAGCACTTAAATGCTGCACTAGCAGGCATGGGCATTGATAACGTGGTTATTGAAGTTGATGCTCCTGAAATTCCTATTATGGATGGCAGTGCAAGTCCTTTTGTTTATCTTTTACAATCTGCGGGTATTGAAGAACTTAATACAGCGAAGAAATTCATTCGTATTAAGAAACCTGTTCGCATTGAAGATGGTGATAAGTGGGCGGAAATTCGTCCATATAACGGCTTCCGTTTAGATTTCACTATTGACTTCAATCATCCAGCGATTGATTCTGATGACCAAAAGTTAGTGTTTGATTTTTCAAGCCAATCGTTCATCAAAGATATCTCTCGAGCTCGAACTTTCGGGTTTATGCGTGATATTGAGTACTTGCAATCACAAAACCTATGTTTAGGTGGTAGTTTTGATTGTGCAATCGTACTAGATGATTACCGTATTCTAAATGAAGACGGGTTACGTTTTGATAATGAATTTGTAACGCATAAAGTTCTAGATGCTGTAGGCGACCTATATATGTGTGGTCATAGTATCTTGGGTGAATTAAGTGCTTATAAATCAGGTCATGCTCTGAATAATCAGTTACTTCGTGCTGTTCTTGCTGATCAAGAAGCATGGGAGTGGACAACCATTGAAGATGAGCAAGAGTCACCAGTTGCATTTATGCAGCCTGGAATGGTACTTGCCTAGACCATCATCAAATTAAAAAAGCCAAGCAGTTTGCTTGGCTTTTTTGTGTCTAATATATTCTTACTTCTTACTTCTTACTTCTTACTTCTTATTCGCTAATGCAGCCAGGCTTTCTAAGCGTTTTTTTAATTTAGGTGATGCGGTTTCTGCAACCATTTCTAATGCACTTGCTGCCGCTGCAGATAGCTCGCGTTTTGCTTGTTTCTCTGATTTATAAACGGCAGGTTTCTCGCCGACAAAAGATCGAGCAAGATCAGGGTTGATCTTTACTTCTAAGTTAGAAAGTCCAGGTAAGCCATGTTTTCGAAAAGTCGATAAAATAGAGATTCTTTCATAATTAATCCGAGTTGCCCAAACACTGCTCGATGCCTCGATCACTAAAGATCCTTGGCGATAATTTGCCACGCGGCAATGATCTTCACACCCTTTAGGTAGCGCATCTTTTAGTACATGCGATAGCTTAGATAAAATAATCGCTTTTTCTTGCAGATCTTTAAAGCGGGTATTATTAAAAAAATCATTTGCAGGTTGGGGTCTGTGGTCTCGCATCATCAGGAATTCTCACAACAAGAGCGTTATTTAATAGGGTTTTATCAAAGAAAAAGTCATAAATGCCAATTAGATCTGAATTTTTCAGAATTGAAATCAAACTCTACGGATTTAACTTAGGATTGCTTAACGATATCGCTTATACTTTATTGATTATTACTTATGATGACTAGCAACACAAGAATTAGAGTAGGCCTTGAAAAATCAAGGGCTGATCCCCATAAGATGAGTATATAAAGAAGTATTTTTCTTAGAGTACATTCTCTAGGCGATTGATTCACATTTCAGAATAAACCGATCAGTAATGATCAAGAGATAAAGAGAAGCAACGGAATCATGTTTTCTAAAATTCTAACAAAAGTTATCGGTAGCCGTAATGATCGAACATTACGCAAACTACGTAAAATCGTAGATCAAATTAATAAACTTGAGCCTCAATTCGAATCATTACAAGACGAAGAATTAAAAGCGAAAACAATCGAGTTCCGTGCACGTCTAGAACAAGGCGAAGAATTAGACAGTTTACTACCAGAAGCATTTGCAACGGTTCGTGAAGCATCAAAACGTTTGTATGGCATGCGCCATTTTGATGTTCAAATGATTGGTGGCATGGTGCTAAACAATAGCCAAATTGCAGAGATGCGTACAGGTGAAGGTAAAACACTAACAGCAACACTACCCTGTTATTTGAACGCACTGACAGGAAAAGGCGTTCATGTTGTCACGGTGAATGATTATCTTGCAAAGCGTGATGCTGAAACAAACCGTGAATTATTTGAATTCTTAGGAATGACGGTTGGTGTTAACGTACCAAATATGGCTCCACCTGAGAAAAAACAAGCGTATTTATGTGATATTTTATATGGCACCAATAATGAGTTTGGTTTCGATTATCTGCGTGACAATATGGCTTTCCGTGCAGAAGACCGTGTTCAACGTGAACGCTATTTTGCCGTAGTCGATGAAGTGGATTCAATCTTAATCGATGAAGCTCGTACCCCTCTTATCATTTCAGGTCCTGCAGAAGATAGCTCAGAACTTTATACTAGAATTAATACATTGATTCCTCAACTTGTTAAACAAGATGAAGAAGACAGTGAAGAATACCGTGGTGAAGGTCACTACACATTAGATGAAAAAGGAAAACAAACTCACTTGACTGAAAATGGCCAAGAGTTTGTTGAGCAATTACTAAAAGATGAAGGCTTAATGGAGGCGGATGATACTTTATATTCTCCTGCTAATATCAGTTTACTTCATCATATTAATGCCGCATTACGTGCGCATGTATTGTTTGAAAAAGACGTAGATTATATTGTAAAAGACGATGAAGTTATTATCGTTGATGAGCATACTGGCCGTACAATGCCAGGGCGTCGTTGGTCTGAAGGTTTACACCAAGCTGTTGAAGCAAAAGAAGGTGTTAAAATTCAGAACGAGAACCAAACCTTAGCATCTATCACGTTCCAAAACTTTTTCCGTTTATACGACAAACTATCAGGTATGACAGGTACAGCGGATACAGAAGCATTTGAATTCCAATCTATTTATGGTCTTGATACGGTAGTAATTCCAACTAACCGTCCAATGACTCGTAATGATATGGGTGATTTAGTCTATATGACAGAGGCAGAAAAATTTGCAGCTATCATTGAAGACATTAAAGGGTGTTCTGAACGTGGCCAGCCAGTATTGGTTGGTACGGTGTCGATTGAAAAATCAGAGCTACTTTCAAATGCACTGAAAAAAG
>JAAGZR010000278.1 GCA_024206155.1 Aliivibrio sp. | reverse complement strand
CCTGAATCGCTACCTGCAATGCATCCTTGAATCGCAGCATCAACGCAGTAACGACAGCATTCATTTGAGCTTCCTGTAGCAAAGAATTACTCCACTGACAATTCAGTTATCAAGTCGGAATCATGAATGCATCTCCTATTAACGAGAGGAGTCTAAATTTCAAGGCCTGATCCCCAGACAACAAGTATCGACAATCTCAAGCAAGAGTCAATCTAACTTGAGCATGCATAGGCCAAGCCTTACCCAAAGTATCTCTAAAAAGCTGGCATCCATAGTAAGGCAAATTTTCTGGCGGAAATCCTCCCAAAAAAGATGCAAAATCAAATAAATGCCATGAACCAATAAATTCCAGCCAATCTAAACAGGCGGGCCTCAGATGCCTATCACCATGGCGTGCATTCTTTCAAGAAGAATTCATTGCCGTCCGAATAAAACTTGTCATCATCGTCAAGTACATGCACCTGCCCTTTTATATACCTTTCGCCAGGACCTTTATCAGCATCACAAAGCAACATATGATAAACGGCAATATAAGGCGGCCAACCAGGACTTTTGTCATCACTTAAGGTCTCTGGCTCATTGTCTGCAAATTGCATCAAATCAGGCCTGCCGTACTGATCAAACCTTCCATCGCCAATCAGAACCCACTCTTTCTCTACCGGATCCCATGCTTTTTTTCCAGGACAATCAGCCTCTCTCCAGCTGAATAAAATAAATTGAATGGCGTAGCAATGATTAGAAGGTTCATGATATTGGATATAAGGATTTGGAATCTCTTTTGCTAGATCGCTAATGCATCCGTGCGACCCTGAGCCCCACCATCTTCTACTTCCATCTTTATTACAGCCAGCACTTACCTGCCAATCAGCAATGCCATTTTCATTAGTTCCATCACGGCCACAAACCCACCAACCTGAGTTGCACCATTTGTAAGTCGTTTTGAGCAGTCCTTATAGAAAGTAGTGTATTTTCTTCCATCATTTTCCCAGGAGGAATAGCCATCACAATTTGGACCAAATTGCTCTACATACCTAACATCACCCGCATAGTCTGACTGAATACCAGCGCCATCCAAGAAATGAAAAACAAAATAGTTTTTCTTTTGATCATTCGGATCTTTCTTCGGATCGTACGAATAATCGTACCAAGCAGTGCTAGTAAAATATATGTTGTCGCTGCCCGTTAATGCAGATGTGCATTCACTTGTATAATACTTGGTATAACCACCACTTTCAATCCACTTCACCCAATCCTGATTTGTTTTATTATAGGTCCATGGACGAGTACAGAAAGGCGTGCAAACCAGGGATTCCGGCACGGACTTGCCTGGATACTCTTGGCAGCAGTTTGTATAATCTAGCGCTGTCATGGCTGAAGTAATGCAAGAAGCATAAATATATTGGGACAAGCAATTTTAGCATCAATAATATAATACATTTAAATATATTGAGTCAAGCATTTTTTGCATTTTCTTTATTATTTGTATTTTGATAATTGTGTATTCAAAAACATTTAACGCACAAGAATCCTGCAAGGGCTCAAGCTGGACCCCATGAAACTCCAAAACTTCAACAAGAATTGGATACGCGCTACAACCGCACTTGCCGTGGCAATGCTGCTGGCTCAAAACAACTAAAGCTTAATCAACACAATAGGCATTTATTTATAATGTTATCTCAAAACAAAAAATTTGAACTGCAGGCTCTTAATAAACAGCCTAGATTATTTGCTAGCAATCGTGAAAAAATGCGGGAAAAAGTACTTGCTACTTGTGAGCAGATCAGTTGACATCAGATTACATTGACATTGCGTCATCGAATGCACTGGATAGCATGGAAACAATGTTGAGAACAACGAGTGTTTGGCAACGTGCGAAGAATCATCAAAGTAAAGCAGCAGAATTCATGGCTGGATCAAAATCCTCAGAGAACGTTTGTAAGACAAAAAACGAAATTTCAAACGAACCCATCAGTGGAAAATAATAACAAAACATAAAACCCTGAAAACACACACAATCGCCTGTCAACAATCAAAGAATGAAGCCATACGCCATCAAAGTTCTACGCGCTATAGGCTTATTCAAAAGCAAAGAGATTTGTCTCAGGTCGAAAGACGAAGGCATCAGCAGTCGCCTACTCCAACTGCAAATCTGTAATTCCCTTGCTCAAAAGTTCGG
>JAAGZR010000277.1 GCA_024206155.1 Aliivibrio sp. | reverse complement strand
TATGTGAAATTTGTTTGCCCTATCTTAGTGATTACGGTTCTTTGGGCATCATTCTAGTATCATTAACGTAAATAAAAGGGCAGAACAATTATAATGTTGTTCTGCCCTTTTTTGTTTTTTAGCAATTAGAGTTTATCTAAATTGCTTTGCTTCTTCTAGGTAGTCAAACCCAGCATCAGCTAGCTTTTTAATGAGAGCTTCTTTGTCTAATTCATAGAATTTAACATAGCTATTTAGATCTCCAAATTCATCACGGATCTTCATATTAACTATGCTTATTAGCATAACAGGATCCATTGAAGCCATCTTTTCAGGTGTCATTACTCATCCTCGAAATCAGAAATTAATAAGTTTGCAGCTGCAAATGCGGCTTTTTCACGAGTTGCTTTAGGAAGCGCTTCATCAGCCGCAATATCATTTAGTGATTTAACAGCACAAGTAATCGCTTGAGGGATGTAGCCTTGATCACCACTACCAATTAATGAATACAACTCACGAACCATCTCACAACAATCATACACTTTCATTAGACTTTCCATTTTAAAATGATAACTATGTTGAAGTTTACACTGAGCAATTTTTATTACCAATCAACAAATGTTTTAAATTGCTAATACATTGATTTAGATAAAACAAAGCATCAAAATAAGCCTGTTATGACATAACTTGTTATGAGGCTTTAACTTATCTAGGAAGGATTCTATTAATGTTCGTTTATCGTAATCTCGCTTATACCAATCTACATAAGTATTTGATCATTCTTGCTTGTTAAAATCGATTATATCTGCGTTATAAATTTTGTAATTAGAACGACTAGTTACTGTAATTTATGCCTTGCTCTAATCAATTTTTCCTGCGCAATTATCTGAACAACCACTTATCCAGAATGGTATTAGTTAAATTACTTAGCGTCTAGCATGCCGCGATCAATGATGAACTCGATGATTTTATCTAAACCAACGCCTTTTTTCAGGTTAGCAAATACGTATGGGCGAGTAGGGCGCATACGAGCGGTATCTGATTCCATCACTTCAAGAGATGCACCAACATAAGGTGCTAAGTCGATTTTATTAATAATCAATAGATCAGACTTTGTAATACCTGGGCCACCTTTACGAGGGATCTTCTCACCTTCAGCAACGTCAATCACATAGATGGTTAAGTCTGCTAATTCAGGACTGAAAGTTGCACTTAGGTTGTCGCCGCCACTTTCTACAAATACCACATCAAGGTTTTTATGACGTTGTGCTAATTCTTCAACCGCGGCTAAATTCATTGATGCATCTTCACGAATTGCAGTGTGAGGACAGCCACCGGTTTCTACACCAATGATACGATCTGCATCTAATGCTTCAGCTTGAGTTAGGATCTTAGCGTCTTCT
>JAAGZR010000276.1 GCA_024206155.1 Aliivibrio sp. | reverse complement strand
TGTTGCTTAATTATTGCTTAAATTGTTATTATATTTCATTGGAATTTAGGCTTTGAAAGGTAAATGCTGAACTGCATTAAGGCTAGTCTTATATGTGGAACGTAATTTGTTACTTGATGGTTAAATTAACTGCTAAAATAAAAATAATTTTTTTCATGAAAGAATAAAAACTTTATTATGCTTGAGAAGCGGCTACATAGTTTTCTAACTCTTCAACTTGTACGGTTGTGATGTAGTTTCCATCTAAGTAAAATGCAACGCCATCATCTGTCTTCTCACCACGCAGTACTTGTCGAGTACCATCAAGTGCTGCAACGTGCATTTCTAATGTGTTTTCATCAATCTGCTGTAAAGATGTACTTTTAACATTGTTATTTACTTGAAGTGGTGCAATTGGTGCTTTAGTCATTGATGAATCTATTTTATCGTTCACTTTAAATACAGCATCACCTACATTTTTATCTACAAGAGCAGGACTTTTACCTGTAATAATGTTTTTACCCGTCCAAAACTCAATTGAGTTAAAAATAAATAAATCTGCAGCAGCAGTAATACCGTAAACAGGCGCTAATAAGATATAGAGTCCAGCACGACCATAACGGTTATCAACGGCTTTTAAGTTACCAAAAGTAACTAATTGAGTAACACCCATTTGGCCCATACAACCTGTAAGTGTTGTAATGCCAAGTGTCACTGCCACTGCGATTTTAATTTTCTTGAAGTTCATAATTTACTCATTTTTTTGGTTGTGTTTTTAGCGCGCGGATACTAGCAAGCAATGAATTATAAAAATAGTTGCTAGATCATAAATTTACATAAACCTGACAATTTGATGTTATATTTGTCACTATCTGACAGAGTGAAATATGGAATATTAGGTTGAAAAAAACATGGTGTAATTTTCATACAAACTATTCCAATAAATACAAAGTGCTGATAAACTTCGCGCTCATTAACGTGATGCAAGTCATGTTTATATGGTTGTCATTAAAAAAACATACCTTAAATTGTAATAAACTTTCAACTCACTGAGATTGCGATGAAAAATATCGATAAAGCAATGCGTATCCTGCTAGCAGGCTTCTGTATTAACCTATGTTTGGGAATTCTTTACGCATGGAGCGTATTTAACAAGGCTCTTGTTACTGATATGGGCTGGACGGCATCACAGGCCTCTCAACCTTATGCAACTGCAACAATCACTTTTTCTATCTGTCTTCTTGTTGCTGGTATTCTTCAAGATCGCATGGGCCCACGCTTAATTTTGATCTTCGGTACAATCTTAGTTGGCCTAGGTATGATCGCATCAAGTTTTGCTGACACTGTTTTTATGCTTAACTTAACGTTTGGTGTGATGACTGGTGCTGGTATTGGCTTTGGTTACGCTTGTCTTGCGCCTTCTGCTATGAAGTGGTTCCATCCTTCTAAGAAAGGCATGGTTAATGGCTTAATCGCTGCTGGTTTTGGCCTTGCTGCTATTTACTTAGCACCTGTTACTTCAGCATTAATTTCAATGTATGGTATTCAAACAAGTTTCTTAGTTCTTGGTATTGCGATTCTTATTATTGCTGTTCCATTAGCAACAACAATCAATAACCCACCAGAAGGTTACCAACCTGAAGAGCCAAAAGTTAAATCAGGTAAAACTGCGGTTACAACACGTAAACCAATGGACTTAAACTGGAAAGCAATGCTTAAAACACCTCAGTTTTATTCTTTATGGATTATGTATGCATTTGCCGCATCTGCAGGTCTTATGATTATTGGTAATATTACTACCATCGCAAGTATGCAAGCAAATCTTCCCAACGCGGTTTATTTAGCATCACTTCTTGCTATCTTCAATTCAGGTGGCCGTGTTGCAGCTGGTATGCTTTCAGATAAAATTGGTGGCGTTAAAACACTACTTATCGCATTTGTTCTTCAAGGTGCAAACATGGCATTATTCGGCATGTACGACAGTGAAGTTATGTTAATTATTGGTACTGCAGTTGCCGCTGTTGGTTATGGTACGCTTCTAGCTGTATTCCCATCACTGACTGCTGAATTCTACGGTCTAAAAAACTACGGTACCAACTACGGTGTGCTTTACACGTCATGGGGTATTGGTGGTGCTATCGGTGCAGCAGTTGTAGGTTACTCTATGACACAAGGTGGTGATTATGCACTGGCTTACACTATCTCAGCGGTAATGGTAGGTGTTGCTGTTGTTCTAGCATTAATTACTAAGCCAATCACAGAAGAAAAAGCACAACAGCTAAGTCCTGCTACTGTTTAAAATTTCTTTTTAAATCAGCCCGTTTATCGAAAGGTAAACGGGCTTTTTTTTGTTTTTCCGCATTTTTATTATAATAAAACTTATCTCATTATTTCATGGATACCGTTATGTTTTTCAAACGCCCATTATTTCTCATTTTGGCCATTATTTTTTCTGGTTGTGCGACATACGCAACATACAATTACGACCAGCAGTTTGGAAAGTCACAAGTACAACAAAGGATCTATGACTATCAATCCCCTGAAGGTATTGACTATTTAACGGATATTAAACCAATCATAGATAATCGCTGTGTTGTTTGTCACGCATGTTACGATGCCCCTTGCCAGCTAAAAATGTCGTCAGCTGAAGGGATCGACCGTGGTGCGCATAAATCGCTTATCTATCAAGGAACACGTCTCGTAGCTGCCAACCCTACTCGACTTTTTGAAGATGCTCAAACAACTCAAGAATGGCGTGATATTGGCTTTACTCCCATTTTAAATGAACGTCAGCAAAGTAGTATTGCTAATACTCAGGCGGGTGTGATGGCTCGTATGCTTACTTTAAAACAAAATAATCCACTTGCTAAAGACGATCAACTGCAAGGTTATGATTTTTCAATCAACCGTGAGCAACAATGCCCTACTATTGAAGAGATGGCTGATTATGAATCACAATACCCAACATGGGGCATGCCTTATGGGATGCCAGAGTTAAATACTCAGGAACATGATTTGTTGTATTCTTGGCTTGAGCAAGGTGCAAAAATGAGTGACATTAAGCCTTTAAGTGATCATGAGATTACCTTGGTTAATCAATGGGAATCCTTCTTTAATGGTGATTCATTAAAACAACAACTCACCAGCCGTTATTTATATGAGCACCTGTTTCTTAATAATTTGTATTTTAATTCTGAGCCATCCGATTTACGTTTTTTTAAATTAGTTCGTTCTACGACCCCTCCTGGGGAACCGCTGTCATTAATAGTGACTCGACGACCTTATGATGAACCAAACGTTGACCGTGTTTATTACCGTCTGGTTGCTGTTCGCAGCACAATTGTCGATAAAACACATATGCCCTATTTACTAGATAAGACTCGTTATCAAAAATGGCAAAAATGGTTTGTGAACAATAATTACACTGTAACTAAGCTCCCGAGTTATTCAACAGAAATTGCTGCGAATCCACTTGTTACTTTTGTCGATTTACCTGTTGATTCACGTTATCGTTATCTATTAGATGAGGCTCAAGATACAATTCAAGGCTTTATAAAAGGTCCGGTTTGTCGTGGACAGTTAGCTTTAAATGTAATTAATGACCATTTTTGGGTCTTTTTTGTTGATCCTGAAGCAGCAAACAACCCAAATGTTGAACAATTTTACAGAGATCAAAAACAGAATCTAGCTTTACCGGGAGAATTAGACAGCACAACTGTTCCAATTACGAATTGGATTCAATATTCACGTAACCAAGCTCGTTATTTAGAGGCTAAAAATACGTACTTGAATCAGATCTTTAAAAATGGACAACATTTAACGGCTGAACTCGTTTGGGCGGGAGATAAAAACAATGATAATGCAGCTCTTACTATTTACCGACATTTTGATAGCGCATCGGTAATTAAAGGACTTAATGGACCAACACCAAAAACAGCTTGGATCATTGATTATGCTTTATTGGAACGAATTCACTATCTACTCGTTGCTGGATTTGATGTCTATGGTAATTTTGGCCATCAATTAATGACACGTATGTATATGGACTTTTTACGAATGGAAGGTGAAAGTAATTTCTTAACACTATTACCAAAAGAGATACGTCGAGAAGAGTGGCAAAGTTGGTATCAAAACCCATCTCCTCAACTAAGTAAATATATGCAACGTGACGTTCAACCTTTTGAACAACCAACTAAGATCCAATATGTGTCGGATGATCCAAAGGCTGAGTTATTCTCTTTATTACGTAAACATATCGGTTCAAATGTAACACAACGTTACAACGTAGCGAATTCAAAATTAGCAACAAGTACATTAGTTAAGTTACGTGAAATCGATGCGATTAAAGGTGAGGGCTTACAATACTTACCGCAAATCATTACGATTAAAATTATTGCAGCAACAGATAAACGAAGTGAATTTTTCACACTACTCAATACCAGCGCACATAAAAATATATCATCTCTGTTTAATGAAGAAAAAAATAGAGCTCCAGAATTAGACCGTTTTTCTTTGCTTTACGGCATTGTTGGTAGTTACCCTGCTACATTTTTAGATATTAACGAAACTGATGTGCCTAGTTTTGTTAAGCAACTCGCTGATATTGATACTGAAGTTGATTATATTAAACTACTGGATAACTTTGCTATTCGTCGAAGTTCAGACAAATTTTGGGCTTACAGTGATGAACTAAGCCAATGGTATCGAGATCACTACCCTGTTGAATCCGGTTTATTAGATTACAATCGCTTTGAAAATCGTTAATTCTTAACATTAACTATTGAAAGTCCAGAGTTATGAAACGACACTGGACTTTTATAAGGAAGACTTTTGTTAGAGTCGGTATTTATTAGCATTTAGTGATGATTATAAAGCGCTTTGTCAGCATAGTTACCCGACTATTCATAATAGGGAAATGCCCCCTGCACATCCTGCACATCTAGGCTGCGTTTCAGTGACGAAGGTTGCTGGCATTAGTAAAACAATATACGGATGTCGAATGTTCAATACACTCATACGATACTAACCATTACCTGTATATTTATACGATTGTAATAAACACTAAAAAGATGGTTAATTTTTCCACAATTTTCAATGTAAAAACGGAAGCTAAAGCTCTAATTTTTCGGCTATTAAACAGGTCAAAGAAAGTAAAATCAAACATTCAGATCATCTTGGTATTTATGTGATCATTGGTGGTATGGCAGAACTAGTAGCATCAAAACGCTGTATCATTGGTGGACTAGTAATTTACCTGAGGTAGAGATAAGCTTTAATAATCAAGAGATCCATAATTTAATTTTAGAAGGTAATGATCTTCTCGCCATTATTATGCACAGAAGTTTTCAGAACGCATGCATTAATCGCTCTATTTTTATCCATTAGAAACGACTAACAAGCATGCACTTCTAAAATATTTCCTTTGTTTCGCTTTGTTCGAATATTCTACAAACTAAGAATAATGTTAACCTAACGGTTCCTTTTTTGGATCTTTATTGATGTGCTCAATATTAATAACCCCTCTACACCCTAGATTTTCAATTTGCGTTTTATGTAACTGAGTCGTTAAATAAAAACCGTATTGATAGCAAGTGTCACCTGCTTGATTTTTAGATTCTTTACGATAGACAATGTTCCCCATCATCGCAGGAAAAGAGCGGATTCTTAATTCGCAACAGCCTTCCTGAAGCTTTCGCTCACTGGTAAATCCAAACCCTTTTTTTGATACATCCATCAGCTTAACACTTACAAATGGCATTAATCGATGTGCCCAAAAGATTTTTGCATTAACCGATTTTTCACATTCAAATCTAGGCCAACGGCGTTTCAGTAAAAATTCCACATATCACCTTGAAGAAATCACTATGTGGCTATTTTCACTAAAAAAACGAGATAATTCAATCAAATTATCTTTTTTTTCAATACCGTACGGAATTAACTATTATGGTTCAAGGTGATAATGTACATATCTGTATGAAAAGACTATGAAAGTGGCTTCTATATCATGCTAATAATTAATATTGGCATACATTCAATAACCAAAACGACATCCTGCTACTTAGTGCATATTTAATATTAAACTTAATATGTTTGTGCCAACTCGACGGGGTAATCTCGTTCTTTTGCTAATGCTTCTGCTTTCTTTTCAACTTCTTCTATAGTAAAAATTAACGCTGATTTTTTCTTTTCTTGTAGATGTATTAATTGTGCTATTTCTTTAGCGCATGTTATTGCAGAAGATGCTTTGACAATTTCAGCTCTAAAGTAACCATCAGATGTATAGGATATGTTTGCAGCTCTTAATGTAATGTCCTCGCCAGGGATTTGTTGAGCACCATATAATGGTTTTCCGGCGGGTATTGCTTGCGCAAATTCTGGCATAAATTGAGCTAAATGGTTGATGGCCTTTTGTGTTCTCTCTTTTTGTAATTTTTCATCCCAGCCTTGGGTGATTTTTTTATTAAACTCTTTAGGTAATCTAGGTTGTGCTGAAAGATGGCATGAACTAGATAAACCATTTTTAAATAGAGTGATGTCTTCTGTCATACCATGTAACTGAAAATATCCATTTGAGTATGGCGTAAATTGAGCCATGCCTTGAGGTGTTCCTCGTTCTCCATGAAAAATTATTTCTGGCCATTTACCATAATTTTCGTCGCCCCAGTGGGTAACGTATGCCGCTTTAAACTCAACCAATCTCTTTTTAGGCTTATTGGCAAGATCGTCGATTATGCCTGTTTTAAAGCCGGCGCTGTTAATTACATAATCAAATGTACCTGAGTATACTTGGCTTTCTTTTGTGTAGCTCAAAACCCAACCGCCATTATCTTCTTTATTTTTTACTACTCCATTTACTGAGCTAGCATAATTTAGGGTTACGTTGCTTTGATTGGACAATGTTAATTGTGCTGTCGCTGCCATACGAAAGACACTTAATCCATATTCTTGAACAAGCACAATTGGGTATTTTAATTGGTTCAGGTCAACTTGTTTGGAAAAACCAATTAACCAATCATCAAGTGTTTTAGGGTTATTGGTTGGAGGGTATGATGCAATTCTTTGCAGGTCTAATTTTGAATAAGTTTTAAAGTAATCAGATGCAGGACCAAAAACTTGATTACTTTCATCATCTTCTATTAATTTAGAATAGACTTTCTGCAATAGCTTTAGACGAGGTAATAACGCCTCAGGTTGACCTTTATCGACTTTAGGGATTGCGATAATAGTTGGCCGTTCATTTAATGTATGAGGAAAGTAACGTACAGTCTCAATGGATTCAGTGAGTAATGTAGTACATTGTTCATCAGAGAGTTCTCGGTATAAATTCCCCCCTGCATGAAGGTGACATATTGGCGGCCCATTAACTAAACTTGTACCTTCTTCAAAGACATTAATATCAACATCATACTCAGATAAATACATAGCAATGCTTGAGCCAGCTATCCCGCCACCAATGATGGCAATTCTTTTACGTGATTGTCTTTTATCCATCTTATTTTTATTTATCCAAAGCTATTTTTATTGACTTATGTATTTTACTTCGCGTCACAAAAAAATAATAGGATATAACAAAAAAAAGCTTGCCATAGATGTAATTCTCTTTAAATTCATTACGTTAAGTGGTTATTCAAATAGTTACCCACAGAAAATGTGGATAACTGTGAGTAACTCTTATCCCCAAAGTGTTAAATTCAGAATGCGTACAAGTACGCCAATAAAAAATAAACTTACGCCAATGCGATACCATTTATGCTCTTGGAGTGATAGATCAATTCTTTTAACAAAAAGTAGACATGCTCCCCCCCAATCAGCAGTTCGTTTTCCATACAGTGAAATGGCGAGCAAAAGGCAAATAATTCCTGAGCCAATAAATACATTTTCTAAAATAGTAACGATAACATCCATACTGTATTCCTTTACGTCTAATTAGCATTACTATGACTCGAAACTCTTAGAAAAGTAAATTAGCCAATGGTCGTAGAGTTATTTTTCATATCGGCATGAAAGAAGTTCTTATTATGACGGGCTTTTTGTTATACTGCTCACAACTTTATTTGATAATGTGAATGTAATGGAACATCTTGAAGCCAAACTAAAAAAATTAGAAAAAAGAAACTATCGTAGCTATACCTCTATTAAAGGGGAATATGATTTCACTGACTTCACTTTATCTATTGATAATGTTCAATCTGATCCCTACGCGCCGCCTTCACGATTAAGAGCTAAACGTGCATGGTCACTTACACATCTTCAATGGCTGCAAGAAACTTCTCTTGATTACCAGCGTGCTGCAAGAGATTTTCTTGCTCGTCACTTTAGTCAACTGCTTGAGAAAGATACGACACTTTCCATTGCGCTTTCTGGCCAAACGGTTTTAGATCATACGTCGGTTATTTTTGATGATGAAGGGATTGAACTTCGTTATAACATCAACTTACCTGCTGATGGACGCGAAATCTTAGCTAAACGCGCGATTAATATTTTGACATTCCATATGCCAAAATATATCCGTCGTACTTTATTAGCTCGTGAATTACCTATTGATGAGCTTAAAGCGCACTGTCAAGTTATCGTTGATCAAGTCGCGTTGCGTCGTCAGTTATCTGAAAATAATTTAGTCGCTTTCGTTGCTAATGGCAGTATTTTACCGCGTATAGCTGGTAATAATGATCGCCCAATGAAAGACGCAATTCCATTTCAAAGCCCTGCTTCTCTTGAAGTAGAGTTATCTACACCGAATCGCGGTCTTATTAAAGGCATGGGGATCCCAAAAGGTATCACTCTGATTGTTGGTGGTGGTTTCCATGGTAAATCAACGCTATTGAATGCCTTGGAACGCTCTATATATGATCACATCGCTGGTGATGGTCGCGAATATATCGTTACTGAAGAGTCAACGACTAAAATTCAAGCAGAAGATGGGCGCTGTGTTCATAGTTTGAATCTTTCAAACTACATTAACCATCTTCCTATGGGGAAAGATACGACGTGTTTCTCTACTCAAGATGCATCGGGCTCTACGTCACAAGCAGCGTGGCTTCAAGAGTCTTTAGAAGCTCAAGCAAAAACATTATTAATTGATGAAGATACGTCTGCCACCAACTTCATGATCCGTGATGAGCGCATGCAAGCACTTGTCAATAATGGTGCTGAGCCTATTACCCCATTAGTTGATCGCATTGGTCAGTTACGTGATGAGCTTGATGTTTCTACCATTTTAGTAATGGGTGGCTCTGGTGATTATCTTGATGTTGCTGATACGGTAATTCAAATGCATGATTACCAAGCCGTCGATGTCACTGTAAAGGCAAAAGAGGTTGTGCTCTCTCATCCTACTACACGTGTTAGAGAAGGTTCAGAGCATTTACTTCCTACTCAAACTCGTCAATTAAACCGTTCTTCTCTTCAAGCTATTTTGCAAGAAGGTAAATTCCGCATTCAGGCAAGAAACAAGAATACGCTGCGTTTTGGACGTGAATTAGTTGATATTACAGCAATGTCTCAGCTGCAATCTTCCGCTCAACTTCATGCTATCGGTTGGATGTGGTTCCAGTTATCTCAAATACCAGGTTGGGAATCTAACCCTGTTGAATTTATTGCTCAGCAACTTCATGATAATTGGTATGAGTTAATGCCTAAGCATGGTGATTTAGCTAAGCCTCGAGTGATTGAAGTTATGGCAACATTAAACAGAATGCGAGTTGCTGACTTCAAATAACTAACTTATCAATTATAGCCTCCAATCACGGGGGCTTTTTTATATTTAATTTTTAAAATGTAACATAAACCAAACAATTCAGTTGCATTTTAAATGCTATCCAATAGTTATAACCACGTATAAGTGAATAAACACTTTTTTTAATGAATAGTATTCCACTTTTAAAAAAAACAGTGTACTCTCCGTAATAACTGAATGAATACGGAAGTTTAGTGAATAATAATGCTGAGGATTAGCTTTTTATTAACTAGTAGTAATTGAGAGATTTATGCAAAATTCAAGTGAGATACCCCAAATGAGCAAGAAGAAGAATCTTCTAATGTTTCTTATCCCATCGTTGATTGGTCTGTTCCTATTTATGGCTCCAATCACTTATAACGGTGATATCACCATACCTGTTGCTGTATTAGCAAAATCAATTCAAGCTTTGTTTGGTGAGCATCTAGTAGCAATAGTTACTTGCATCGTTATGTTTATGTCTGCAATTACCATTCTGGCTAAGATTATTAAGCCTAGCATTATCACAAATAACGACTTTTTATTTGGTTTACTTAACCCTACCCCTCTTTGGTTTGTGGTTCGCTTAATTGGCGGCACCGCTGCTGCAATGGTTTTCTTTCAAGTTGGTCCTGAAGCGATATGGGAACCAAATACTGGTGGCTTAGTTCTTAACGATCTTTTACCTGTTCTCTTCTCTGTATTTATTTTTGCGGGATTATTGCTTCCTTTATTGCTTAACTTTGGTTTATTGGAATTGTTCGGTGCTCTTTTAAGTAAAATTATGCGCCCTGTTTTCAATTTACCTGGTCGTTCTGCTATTGACTGTATGGCTTCTTGGTTAGGTGATGGCTCTGTTGGTATTCTTTTAACAAGTAAGCAATATGAAGAGAAGTTTTATACTCAACGTGAAGCTGCTGTTGTTGGTACGACGTTCTCTGCTGTGTCTATTACCTTTAGCTTAGTGGTTATTGCGCAAGTTGAATTAGAAAGCTATTTCTTACCATTTTACTTAACGGTATGTCTAGCCGGTGTTGTTGCAGCAATCATCATCCCTCGCCTGCCTCCTCTTAGCCGTAAAAAGGACTTATTTATTGATGGTTCTGAACGTGCTGTTGATGCTGAAGTTATCCCTGAGGGCTATACGACTTTTTCTTGGGGTCTTGAGCAAGCAATGAATAAGGCTTCAAAAGTTACTTCTATTCGAAGTGTGTTTGGTGAAGGTGTTAAAAACGCAGTCGATATGGTTTTTGGTGTATTACCTGTCGTTATGGCACTTGGTACTATTGCTTTGGTGATTGCGGAATATACTTCTGTATTTTCTGTATTGGGCCAACCTTTTATTCCTTTTTTAGAATTACTTGGTGTTCCTTATGCGGTTGAAGCATCTCAAACCATTGT